>CACXNN010000063.1 GCA_902768995.1 uncultured Eubacteriales bacterium
ATCCTCCCTCGGACGGAGCTGGTACAGGGCCAGGTCGAGCTCAATGAGGGCGGCTTCATCGTGACGGACAAGTTTATGCAGACCTCCGTCCCCGGCGTCTTCGCCGCGGGGGACGTTCGTGACACGCCCTTGCGCCAGGTGGTCACCGCCTGCGCCGACGGGGCCATCGCCGCGACAAAAGCCATCGAATACATTCACTGTTGAAAACTGAGTTTTCAACAGTGAGGCTCCGCCTTCGCTTCGCTTCCAGGTCCCGCTTATAAACCTTCGGTTTACCGGGCAGCGGGACCTGCAAGGTGTGAAATCCACCGCGCATGTCGCTGGATTTCACACAACAGAAGCCGCGCGTTCTTCCCCCGCTGGTAGAGTGCGCGCGGCTACACCGCGCTTGTGAGGCCAGGCGCATAGGGAAAAGTGTATGGATTAAGAGGAAACCATTATAGGAGAAGCCCATGCTGTTATCGGAAGAAAAGCGGGCGGAAGCCCTGCGGATATTGTCGGAGCTGTACCCGAACCCCAAGCCGGAGCTGCACTTCACCAGCCCCTACGAGCTGCTGGTGGCGGTGATGCTCTCGGCCCAGTGCACGGACAAGCAGGTGAACAAGGTGACGGCGGAGCTCTTCCGGGTGGCCAACACCCCGGAGCAGATGATGGCCCTCGACGAGGACCGGCTCATGGAGCTGATCCACTCCTGCGGCTTCTTCCGCATGAAGGGGAAGCATATATTGGAGACCTCCCGCATCCTGGTGGAGAAGTACGGCGGGGAGGTGCCCGCGGATCGGGACGCCTTGACGGAGCTCCCCGGCGTGGGCCGCAAGACCGCCAACGTGGTGGTCAGCAACGCCTTCCACATCCCGGCCATCGCCGTGGACACCCACGTGTTCCGGGTCAGCAACCGGATCGGCCTCGCGGACGCCAAGACCGTGGAGAAGACCGAGCTGCAGCTCATGGAGCACATCCCGGAGCAGGACTGGACCGACGCCCACCACTGGATCATCTTCCACGGGCGCCGGGTCTGCGCCGCCCAGCGGCCCAGGTGCGCGGAATGCGCCTTGAACCAAGTTTGTGATTTCTATACGCGAAAGGATAGCTGAATGGATTTTTTGGATAAGGTCCGCATCGTGGTGAAGGCGGGCAACGGCGGCGACGGCTGCGCCGCCTTCCATCGGGAAAAGTTCGTCATGAAGGGCGGCCCCTCCGGCGGCGACGGCGGCAACGGCGGCAGCGTAGTTTTCTACGCCGACCCCCGGCTCAACACCCTGCTGCCCTTCCGGTTCCAGAGGTTTTACCGGGCGGAGAACGGGGGCAAGGGCCTGATCGAGCTGAAGCGGGGCAAGGACGGGGAGGACATGGTCATCCACGTGCCCGTGGGCACCGTGGTCCGGGACCTAAAAGGTGGTCATCCGGGGCGGCCGGGGTGGCAAGGGCAACGCCCGCTTCGCCACCGCCACCAAGCAGGCGCCTCAGTTCGCCCAAAGCGGCGTCAAGACGGAGGAGCGGGAGATGGAGCTGGAGCTGAAGACCATCGCCGACGTGGGCATCATCGGCCTGCCCTCCGTGGGTAAGAGCTCCATCCTGTCCGTGCTCACCGCCGCCAAGCCCAAGATCGCGGCCTACCACTTCACCACCCTGACCCCCAACCTGGGCGTGGCGGAGCACAAGGGCAAGAGCTTCGTCATGGCGGACATCCCCGGGCTCATCGGCTCCTGGTCCACGTGATCGACGCCTCCGGCATGGAGGGGCGGGACCCGGTGGAGGATTTCCATAAGATCAACGAGGAGCTGACCAAGTTTTCCCCGGCTCTCGGCGAGCTCACTCAGGTGGTGGCCGCCAACAAGATGGACCTGCCGGAGGCCCAGGCGAACCTGGAGTACATCCGGGCGGCTCTAGACGAGGAGGGGTACACGGTGTACCCGGTGTCCGCCGCCACGGGGGAGGGGTTCGAGGAGATGTTGGATGCGGTGATCCGCTTCCTCGATCTGCTGCCGCCGGTGCTCACCTACCCCGAGGTGGAGCTGGAGACGGGCCCCCGGTACGAGAAGGGGTTCACCCTCTCCCGGGGGGACGACGGGGCCTACGTGCTCTCCGGCGGGGAGGTGGACAAGCTTCTCGACTCCACCGACCCCAACAACGAGGTCAGCATGCGCCGGTTCCAGCAGATGCTCATCAAGACCGGCATGATCGCCGCCCTTCGGGAGGCGGGCGCCAAGGAAGGGGACACCATAAAGCTTGGCGAATGGGAATTCGATTTTGTGGAATAAAACCCCTTGACTTTCCACCTGGTGGAAGGTGTATACCGTGAAAAAAGAAAGGATCGTCATATGACCGGAAAAGAAAGAGCTGCATTCCGCAAGCAGGCCAACGCCCTGGACGCCATCTTCCAGATCGGCAAGGAGGGATTGTCGGGGAACATGCTGGTGGGCATCGACAACGCGCTGAACAAACGGGAGCTCATCAAGCTCACCGTCCTCGAAAACTGCGACGAAAGCGCCAAGGACCTGTGCGACAAGATCTGCCGGGCCCTCAATGCCGAGCCCATCCAGTGCATCGGGCGCAAGATCGTCATCTATCGCCAGAAGCCGGAGGAGGAGCAATGACCGGGAGCTGGGCGGAGATTTTCTCGCTCCTGAAAGCCTGGCGCTGGCGGGAGCTCCTCTACAAGCCCACGGACAACGCCACCCTCCAGTTCCTGCGCTACATCATCGTGGGCGGCTGCGCCTTCGTCACCGACTTCTGCACGGTGTGGCTGCTGAAGGAGCTGGGCCTCCACTACCTGGTGGCGGGGGTCTTCGGCTTCATCCTGGGGGTCATCGTCAACTACATCCTGTCGAAGACCCTGGCCTTCTCCGGGAAGAAGGCCAACATGAGCGCCCAGATGGAGTTCGTCCTGTTCATCGTCATCTCCCTCATCGGTCTCGGGCTCACGGAGCTCCTCATGTGGGCCTTCACCGACGGGCTGGGGCTTTTCTACCTGCTTTCTAAGGCCATCGCCGCCGTCATCGTGCTGCTGTGGAACTTCTTCGCCAAGAAGCTGATGTACCGAAAGAAACCTGACAAGGAGTAACGTTTATGCTGCGTATCGAACACTTCACCAAATCCTACGGCAAGGGCAAGCCCGCCGTAGAGGACCTGAACCTGCACGTGCACCCCGGCGACATCTTCGCCTTTATCGGCCCCAACGGCGCGGGCAAGACCACCACTCTCCGGGCCGTGGCGGGCATCCACGACTTCGAGGGCGGGGACATCTTCGTCAACGGCGTGTCCATCAAGCAGGATCCCCTTTCCTGCAAGAAGGTCATGCGCTATATCCCCGACAACCCGGACCTGTACGGGTATCTGACCGGCATCCAGTACCTGAACTTCCTTTCCGATATCTACGGCCTGGACGCCGCCACGAGACAGGCGCGGATCGAGAGGTACGCCGACGCCTTCGGCATCACCGCCCGGCTCAACGACATGGTGGGCGCTTTCTCCCACGGCATGAAGCAGAAGCTGGCGCTGATCGGCGCCCTGATCGACGAGCCGAGGCTCCTGCTCCTCGATGAGCCCTTCGTGGGGTTGGACCCCAAGGCCGCCTTCACCCTGAAGCAGCACATGCGGGAGATGACCGAGAACGGCGCCGCCATCTTCTTCTCCACCCACGTGCTGGAGGTGGCGGAGAAGCTCTGCAACAAGGTGGCCATCATCAACCACGGCCAGCTGGTGGCCCAGGGCGACATGGACACGGTGAAGGGGGTGAAGGGGGACGACTCCCTGGAGGAGCTCTTCATGGAGCTGGTGGAAAAGGAATGAAACAGATCCTGCCCCTCATCCGCATACAGCTGATGGAGTTCTTCCCGGTCTCGGCCCTGAAGAACACCGCCGACGCGGGCGCCAAGAAGCGAGCCAAGCGCCGCCTCACCTCCACCCTCGTCATGTTCCTGGCCTGCGCCTACATGTCCGCCACCTACTCCATGGGCATGCTCAAGGGCGGCCTGGACGGGCTCACCTACACCCTGGCCCCGGCCTTCATGCTGGTGGCCGGGTGCGTCCTGGGCGCGGTGACCACCCTCTCCAAGGCGGGCACGGTCCTGTTCTCCTCGGCCAGCCTGGACCCGCTGCTGACGCTGCCCCTTTCCCGGCGGACGGTGGTCCTCTCCCGGCTCTTCTCCCTCTATTTCGAGGAGTTCCTCATCAGCGCGGGGATGCTGCTGACCTCCGGCGTCTGCTGCCAGATCGTGGTGGGGACCCTGCCCAAGGCCTTCTGGCCGGTGCTGGTGCTCACGATCTTCCTTTCGCCCCTGATCCCTATGGGTGTGGGCGGCCTGGTGGGCCTGTTCGTCAACATGCTCACGGCCCGGATGAAGAACAAGAGCCTCTTCACCACCGTCTTCTCCATGGCCTTCTTGCTGGGGGTCATGTTCCTCTCCTTCAACGCGGGGACGTTGTTCACCGACATGGCCGACATTGCCGGCTCCCTGCAGACGCGCCTCTTCAGCCTCTATCCCCCGGCCCGGCTCTTCGTGGCGGGCATCGGCGGGGATGTGGGCGCCTTCCTGCTCTTTGCGGCCATCTCCCTGGTGGCCCTGGCGCTTCTCGCCCTGGCGGCGGTGAAGGGCTTCGCCTTCTTCTACGGCGCCATCAACGCCACCGCCAGCGGCAAGGCCTTCCGCATGGGGCGGCAGAAGCAGGCCGGGACCCTCCTGACCCTGTGCAAGAAGGAGCTGCGACAGAAGTACAACACTCCCGCCTGGGTCATGAACACGGACATCGGCACGGTCATGGCCGTCATCATGACCGTGGCCCTGATCGTGGTGGGCAAGGCCCAGGTCATGGAGGTCCTGGAGGGCGTCTTCGGCCTGGGCAGCCAGGCGGGCCTGATCTTCGGCCTGGTCATCGCGGCCGCCCAGTGCCTGAGCCTTACGGCCACCTCCTCCGTGTCCATGGAGGGGAAGGGCATCTATATCATCAAGGCTCTGCCCATCCGGGCCAACGTGTGGCTCCGGAGCAAGCTTTTGGTGAGCATGCTGCCCCCGGTGGCGGGGGGCCTCCTCTGCGGCGTCGCTTTGACCGTGGCCTGGAAGCTGCCCTTCTGGAACGCGCTGCTGATCCTTGGCCTCTGTGTCCTGGTGGGCTGGGCCTTCTCGGTGGTGGAGCTCGCGTTGGGCCTCCACTTCTGCCGGTTCGACTGGGAGAACCCCGTGGAGGTCATCAAGCAGGGCGGCGGCGTCCTGTTGAGCATGCTGGTCACCCTCGCTTTCATCGGCGGGGGCGTGGCGCTGATCGTCTTCATGGGGTACCTTGGCGCGGCGATCCTGTGCGGCCTGCTGCTGGCGGTGGCCCTGCCCATCCGGCTCGTCATGGGAAAACGGGCCGAGAAAACTCTCACAAAGCTGTAATATTTTCGTGACAATTTGTACACATGAATGGTATACTATAGAAGACCTTAGTAGATTCGAACGCAGGTGATGGAAGTTTGAGCTTTGAAGAGATCTTAAAAACCCTGGGAAGCGGTCTCGGCCAGTTCGGCTGGAACGATCTTCTCGACATAGCGATCCTGACGGTGCTGCTCTATAAGCTCATCGTCTGGACCAAGGATACCCGGGCATACGAGGTCATCAAGGGCGTGGGCCTGTTGATCGTCGCCTCCGTGGCGACCCAGCTCTTGAGCATGTATACCCTCAACTGGCTTTTGGACTCCATCCTCCAATCCGGTACCATCATCATCGTCATCTTCATCCTCTTCACCCCGGAGATCCGCCGGGTGCTGGAACGGCTGGGCCGCAGCGGCAAGGCCATCGGCAAGCTCATCAGCGAGGCGGGGAACATGGGCGTGGAGGACCTGATCGGTGGGCGCCCTCATCGTCTTCGAGCAGAAGACGGGCCTGGGGGACATCATCAGCACCGGCACGGCCATCGAGGGCCGGGTCTCCGGCGCGCTGATCGAGAACATCTTCGAACCCAACACCCCCCTCCATGACGGGGCGGTGATCTGCCGCGGCTCCACCCTGGTGGCGGCGGCCTGCTTCCTGCCCCTCTCCGAGGAGACGGGCATCTCCCGGGAGCTGGGCACTCGGCATCGGGCGGCTCTGGGCGTGTCCACCGTGTCCGACTGTCTGGTGCTGGTGGTCTCCGAGGAGACCGGCGCCATCTCCCTGGCCCACGACGGGAAGCTCATCCGGTATTTGGACAGCCTGGCCCTGCGGAACGTGCTGGAAAGCGTCTTCCTGAAGAAGAATATCAACGCCCTCTCCCTGGGGAGGAACCACGGGCGCCGAAAGGAGGAGAAGTAAGCCATGAAGCGGAAGAACGTGTTTAAGGCTGTCCTCGCCTCCTTCAAGGGCTTCTTCACCCGGAACCTGGGCTTGAAGATCGTGGCCCTGGTCTTCGCCATCCTGCTGTGGGCCTACGTGCTGGTGGCCCTGAACCCGGTCCGCTCCAAGTCCATCGACGACGTGCCCATCACCCTGGAGGGTTATACGGACCTGCTGAGCCGAAACCTGATCCTGGTGAACTCCGACTTAGGCATGGCGGACGTGGAGGTGAACGCCACCATCACCAACCATTCGGACCTGGACGCCAGCCGCATCACCTGCCGGGCCTCCCTGGGCACCATCTCCGCCGCGGGCACCTATCGGCTGCCGCTCAGCGTCACGGTCCAGTCCAATCTGGGCACCGTGGCCAGCGTGGACCCCAGGACCGTCACCGTGGAGGTGGACAACCTGATCGTCAAGACCGTGCCCGTGAAGCTGGAGCTGACGGGGACGCTGCCCGAGGGATATGAGGTGGTGGCCGAAAGCATGGTCAGCACCATCACCGTGGAGGGCGCCGCCCGATACATCGAGCCTACGGTGCGGGCCGTGGCCACCGTGGATCTGACGGGGCGGACCGAAAACGTGGAGGAGAGCGTCAACGTAGTCTTCTACGACAAGAACGACAACGAGGTCACCGTGGTCACCCGCAGCCAGAACAACCCCAACGTGACCGTCCGGGCGACCATTTCCGCCTACAAGCTGGTCAACATCCGTCCGGAGGTCACCCTGGAGGACGACGTCTACTACGAATCCATCAACCAGGTTTCGCCTGCCTCCGTGGTCCTCTACGGGACCAGCGAGGCGTTGGCGGCCATCGACACCGTTTCCACCCAGGCCCTGGTGCTGCCGGCGGAGCGAGGCGTGGTCACCCGGGATCTGACGCTGGTGCTGCCGGAGGGCGTGTCCCTGAAGCGGGGCCAGAGCAGCTCCGTGACCCTCAACGCCGTGGTGACGGAGAAGACCGGGGAGATCGCCCTGGAAGCGCCGCTGACCTATGCGAATCTGGGGAAGGACCTCGCCATCGCCGATGGCGCGCCCACCATCGCCTATCTGACGGTCAGCGGTCCCCTCAAGCAGGTGGAGCAGGTGACGCCGGAGAGCCTCACCGTCAAGGTGGACCTGGCGGGCTACGGCCCGGGCGACTGGGAGCTGATCCCCGTGGCCCAGGGGCTGGACGCGAACCGCTTCCCCGACGTGACCGTCGCCCTTCAGGAGCAGCGCGTCCAGGTGACGCTGCTGTCCCCCGTCACGGAGGAAACAGCGCCGCAAACGGGGACGGAGGATACGCCGTAACAGAACAGAGCCTGCCCGGCCGCCCATGCGCGGTCGGGCTTTTTTGAGGAAACAGCCATGATGCAAGTGATGATCCCGGCCCTACGGATGACCCTGGACGATACGGACGACAGCTTTCGCGCTTCCGTCGCCCGGCAGCTGAACCTGGGCCCGGAGGATATGGGCAGGCTGCGCGTCCTGCGCCGGGCGGTGGACGCCCGGAAGAAGGGGGACGTGTTCTTCAGCGTCCACGTCCTGGCGGACCTGTCCCCCCGGGCGGCCCGGCGGGTGCTGGGGGACAGGAAGCTCCATGCCCAGGCCTGGCAGGAGCCGGCGGAAGCGCCCCTTGTCCATGGCGATCGGCCGCCCAAGGGCCAGATCGTGGTGGTGGGCATGGGCCCCGGCGGCCTGTTCGCCGGGTGGCTCCTGGCGAAGGAAGGGTACAGGCCCCTGATCGTCGATCGGGGCAAGGCCATGGAGGACCGGGTCCTGGACGTGGAGAGCTACTGGCGCACCGGCCGGGCGGACCCCGAGAGCAACCCCCTCTTCGGCGAGGGCGGGGCGGGCACCTTCTCCGACGGGAAGCTGACGGCCCGATCCAAGGACCCTCGCTGCGCCACGGTGCTGGACACCTTCATCGCCGCAGGGGCGCCGGAGGAGATCGGCGTCCTCGCTAAGCCCCACGTGGGCACGGACCGGCTCCAGCAGGTGGTGAAAAACCTTAGGGAAGAGATCGTCGCCCTGGGCGGCCAGGTCCGCTTCTCCACCAAGCTGGAGGCCATCCACACCAAGGACGGGCAGCTCTCTGCGGTGACCCTGGTCCACGAGGGCGTGCCCCAGCGGGTGGACTGCGCAGCCCTGGTCCTGGCCATCGGCCAGGGGGCCCGGGACACCTACCGATATCTTTTCGACAGCGGCTTTGCCATGGCCCCCAAGCCCTTCGCCGTAGGGGTCCGGGCGGAGCATCCCCAAAGCCTCATCGATGAAAGCCAGTACGGTCCCTTCGCCCGCCATCCCAAACTGGGGGCGGCGGACTACAAGCTGACCGCTCAGGCGGGAGGCCGGGGAGTCTACTCCTTCTGCATGTGCCCCGGGGGCTTCGTGGTGGCTTCCGGCGCGGGGCCCAGAGAGATGGTGGTCAACGGCATGAGCAACTTCGATCGGGCCGGGCAGAACGCCAACGCCGCCCTGGTGGTCCAGGTGTTCCCCGAGGACTTCGGGAAAGGCGCCCTGGACGGCATGGCCTTCCAGCAGAGGCTGGAGCAGGCCGCCTGGGACCTGGGGGGCGGGGAGGGCCTGGCCCCCGCCTGTCGGCTGGGGGATTTCCTGGCAGGGCAGAGGACCCTTCGCTTCGGGTCCGTATCGCCCACCTTCCGGCCCGGGGTCACGGGGGCGGACCTGAACCTGTGCCTGCCGCCCTTCGTGAGGGACGGGCTTCGGGAGGCCTTCGTCACCTTCGGCCGGCAGATACGGGCCTTCGACATGCCCGACGCGGTCCTCACCGCCGTGGAGTCAAGGACCTCCGCCCCGGTGCGCATCCTGCGGGACGAGAGGATGCAGTCCCTGACCCATCGGGGGGTCTACCCCGTGGGGGAGGGGGCGGGCTACGCCGGGGGCATCGTGTCCTCCGCCGTGGACGGACTCAGGGCAGCGGAAGCCATCATTTCCCAATTCAGGCCTGAGGAACCCTGATATTCGGACAAATTGCAAAAGAATCGTCAACAAATTCCCATCGGTATTCCCTTTTCCGCCTGCGTATGGTATATACAGAACTATGAAAAAGAAACTCTGCATCTTCATCGCCCTCGTCCTGCTGGCGGGGCTCATATCCATCCCCCCCACCGTTCGGGCGGAGGAAAGCAACGTGCGGGTGCGCCTGACCACGGAGGGCCGAGACGTGCTGACGTTGCCCCTGTCCGGCACCTACACCCTGGAAGGCACCGAGATCACCGGCGGCACCCTGACCGTGGCCGTGTCCGGCACGGAGGTGGTGGTGACCCATGACCAGCTGGGGGCCCTGTTCACCGGCGAGCGGGTCACCCTGACCGCCCAGGATCGGGCCAACCTCTTCACCCTGGCCACCGCCGGCGGGAAGGAGCGCACCTACCGGGGCAGCGTCACCTTCGACGTGTCCGACGGGGCGGTCCGAGCCGTGAACACCGTGGGCATGGAGGACTACATGCTGGGCGTGGCCGTGGCCGAGGTGGGCCGGGACGCCTCCGAGGCGCTTTTGAAAGCCGCCATGATCGCCGCCAAGGGGTACGCTCTGGCGGAGATCGGCGTCAGCGGCAGCAAGGCCTACGACGTGGACGACACCTCCTCCGATCAGGTCTACAACGGCTTCTACCCCACGGCAGAAAAGGCCATCGCCTGCGCCGCGGAGGTAGCGGACGAGACGCTGATGCTGGACGGCAAGCCGGTGAAGACCGTGTACAGTTCCAGCAACGGCGGCGCCATGATCAAGCCGGGCGGCAAATACGACGCGGCCTACGCCAATAAGTTCGACCCCTTCGACATCACCCGCTCTGACGCCACGAACCTGATGGTCGCCGTGACGGGGGACGCCCCCGCGACCCTGCCCCAGAAGCTGTACGAGTATCTGCTTTCCAAAGCCGATGGGGACGCCATCGTCGAGATCGCTGACGTGGAGGGATATCCCCAGGACGCCGCGCCCCAGGACGGCTTCAAGATCACCATGAAGGTGAGCAAGGGCGGCAGCGTCGAAACGAAGACCCTGAACGTGACCTTCGCCGAGCTGGCCCAACAGAACGTGATCCTGTCCGACAACAGCGTCCGCTTCGCCGTCAAGGTGAAGGATGGCAGCTGGCTTCTGTGCTGGGGCCAGAGCAAGGGCCATCGCAAGGGCATGTCCCAGAAGGGCGCAGCCCGCATGGCGGAGCTGGGCTACAGCTACGTGGACATCCTGAAGTTTTACTACCCCGGCGCGGAGCTGACCAGGAGCGACGGCACGGTGGTCGCCTCCCAGGCGGATCTGTCCACCGCCGGGATCATGGCCGCCATGGGCGGGACCCAGAACCACAGCATCACCAAGACCCTTTGGGTCGCGATCAGCGGCGCTGAGGTCATGAGCAAGGCCTCCTCCAGCGCGGACGTGTGCGCCCGGCTGCCCTTCAAGAGCCGGTTCGGGGTGTACAAGCAGAGCGGCGACTGGTACTTCGGCATCGATCTGGAGACCGGCGTCCAGGGCTATATCCTGAAGAAGAACGTTTCCGAGCAGGAGCCTGCCGACGAACCCACGCCCACGGACACTCCGGCGCCTACAGACACCCCGGAGCCCACGCCCACGGAGACACCGACACCTACGGACACCCCGGAGCCCACGCCCAGCGAGACTCCGGAGGCCACCGAGACCGCCGGGCCCACGGAGGGCCCCACGGCCTCCCCCGACGACACCGCTTCGCCTACGGAGTCAGCCTCCCCCAGCGAGACGCCGGAGGCTTCGGCCACCCCGGAAGCGACGGACACGCCGGAACCCTCGCCCAGCGAGACCCCGGAGGCCACGGAAACCCCGGAGCCTTCGCCCAGCGAGACGCCGGAGGCCACGGATACGCCGGAGCCCTCGCCCAGCGAGACGCCGGAAGCTACGGAAACCCCGGAGCCCTCGCCCAGCGAGACGCCGGAAGCTACGGAAACCCCGGAGCCCTCGCCCAGCGAGACCCCGGAAGCCACGGACACGCCGGAGCCTTCGCCCAGCGAGACCCCGGAAGCCACGGAAACCCCGGAGCCCTCGCCGACCGATACCCCGGAACCTACGCCCACGCCCACGCCTACCCCGGTGCCCACGCCGACGGGGCCCTACACGGAGCCTACGGAGGAGATGATCCGCAAGGCGGTCATCGGCAAGCTGGTCAAGAGCGGCGTGAACATGCGCAAGGGGCCCAGCACCGATTATGATCTGGTGGACAGCGGCCTCAAGAGCGGCACGGAGCTGACCGTGTACCTGAAGGATGGGGATTGGTACTTCCTGAAGGTGAACCGGTCCGGCAAGTACGGCTACATCTACAAGGATTACGTGGTGCTGGAGAACGACGAACCTGACGCCACTCCCACCAAGAAGCCCACGGAGGAGCCCGCCATCCGGCTGAGCCAGGGCGACGTGAACGCGGACGGGCTGGTCTCCGCCGCCGATGCGGCATTGGTCCTCCGGTACGATGCGGGGCTCATGGACCTGTCCAAGGCGAAGCTGGAGGCTGCGGACATGGACGGGGACGGCCAGGTCACCAGCCTGGACGCCAAGGCCATCCTGAAGTACGTGGCCGGCCGCCTGGCGCGGTAAGGCACGGGAGCAAAGGGACATGCACGCACCTTTTCAAAAGGGGAAGGTGCGTGTTTTTTATCCTCCGAATGTGAAAAAAGCTTGCGTCGGCGGAAAAATGTGATATACTATTACGGTTTTTAAAAGAACTAAGGCTACTATTTTCGAGGAAACACAATGGAAATCAGAAACGTTGCGATCATCGCCCATGTCGACCACGGCAAGACCACCCTGGTGGATCATCTCCTGCAGGACGCCGGCGTCCTCCGCCGGAGCGAGGTGGGCGTGGACCGCGTCATGGACAGCGGGGATCTGGAGCGGGAGCGGGGCATCACCATCCTCTCCAAGAACACCGCCGTCAGCTACGGGGACGTGCGCATCAACATCGTGGACACCCCGGGCCACGCCGACTTCGGCGGCGAGGTGGAGCGCATCTTGCAGATGGTGGACGGCGTGCTGCTGCTGGTGGACGCCTTCGAGGGCTGCATGCCCCAGACCCGGTTCGTGCTGAAGAAGGCGTTGGAGCTGGGGAAGGTGCCCGTGGTGGTCATCAACACTTCCCCATCGTCTACGCCTCCGCCCGGAACGGCATGTCCGGTTACGAAGTGGACCAGCTGGAGCACAGCATGAAGCCCATCTTCGACACCATCCTGAAGGCCATCCCCGCCCCCGCCATGGACGACACGGCCCCCCTGCAGATCCTCTTCTCCACCATCGATTATGACGACTACGTGGGCAAGATCGGCGTGGGCCGCATCGAGCGTGGCGTGGCGAGGCGGGGCCAGAGCATCGTCCTCTGCGGCGGCGAAAGCAACAAGGTCCGGCCCGCCAGGATCTCCCGGCTCTACCGGTTCGAGGGCTTGCATCGTGTGGAGGTGGAGGAGGTACATGCGGGGGACATTCTCTGCATGGCCGGCGCCGACGACCTGAACGTGGGCGAGACCGCCTGCGACCCCAACTGCGTGGAGCCCATGCCTTTCGTGCACATCGACGAGCCCACGGTGAGTATGCTCTTCAAGGTCAACGACAGCCCCTTCGCCGGGCGCGAGGGCAAGTACGTCACCAGCCGGAACATCCGGGAGCGGCTCTTCAAGGAGGTCAAGACCAACGTGTCCATGCGGGTGGAGGAGACCGAGTCCACCGACACCTTCAAGGTCAGCGGCCGGGGCGAGCTGCACCTCTCGATCCTTATCGAGACCATGCGCCGGGAGGGGTACGAGTTCGCCGTGACCCGGCCCAAGGTCATCATGAAGCAGGGACCGAACGGCGAGATGCTGGAGCCCATGGAGGAGCTGACCATCGACGTGCCCACGGAGTTCATGGGCCCGGTCATGGAGAAGCTGGGTGCCCGCAAGGGTGAGATGACGGACATGACCGCCATCGGCGACTACAGCACCCGGGTGAAGTTCATGATCCCCGCCCGGGGCCTCATGGGGTACCGGAGCGAGCTTTTGACCGACACCAAGGGCAACGGCGTCATGAGCCACATCTTCGCCGGGTACGACACCTACAAGGGGCCCATCGAGAGCCGCAGCAGCGGGAGTCTGGTGGCCCACGAGACCGGGGACACGTCCAGCTACGGGCTCTTCTACGCTCAGGAGCGGGGACGCATGTTCGTCGGCCCCGGCATCCCGGTGTACGAAGGCCAGGTGGTGGGCGAGAACGCCCGGGACGAGGACATCGTGGTGAACGTGTGCAAGAAGAAGCACGTGACCAACATGCGGGCCGCGGGCTCCGACGAGGCGCTCAGGCTCACGCCGCCGGTGGTGTTCACCTTGGAACAGTGCCTCGAATTCATCGCCGACGACGAGCTCGTGGAGGTCACGCCCAAGAGCATCCGCATGCGCAAGAAGATCCTTTCCAAGGAGCAGCGCATGAAGCTGGCCGCCCGGGGCATCAAGGCGTAACATCCTTCTTTTTGCCGCTTTTTTCTCTTCGGTGAAGAGAAAAAAGCGGCGCAAAAAAGAGAAGCTTAAGAATGGTTATCACTGTAACCTCTTAAGCTTCTTTTCTTCTTGAGCTTTTCTTTTTGCGCGACTTTTGCTTTTCACCGAAAAGAAAAAGTCGCACAGAAAAAGATCAGATCTCAGCTATCGCCTCGATCTCCACCTGACAGCCCTTGCTGAGCTTTCCCACGGGCAGCACGATCCGGGCGGGCCGGTGCTCGCCGAAAAAGGCGGAGTAGACGGCGTTCGCGGCGTCCCAGAGCTCCGCCGAGGGGAGATACACCCGGCACATGACCACGTTCTCTCTGGTGCAGCCCGCAGCCTTCAGCACGCTCTCCAGCTTGTGGAGGGCCATCTCCATCTCCGCCTCGAACCCGCCCGCAGCGGGCAGGCCCGTGGCGGGGTCGGCGGAGGTCTGGCCGGAGACGTACAGGGTGTTTCCCAGGATCATGCCGGGGGAGTAGTGCCCCCGGGGCGCGTTTTCGTTGAATACGGGTTTCATAGCTTGACCTCCTTGAGCATATCCAGCTGATCGAGACTGACGCTGCCTCCCGAGATCAGGAAGCAGACCTTATCCTCCTTCTTCATGGGCAGCAGCCCCTGGAGCACTGCACCCAGCCCGATAGCCGACGAGGGCTCGCACAGGAGCTTCCCCTCCAACAAAAGCAGCTTCATCCCTTTGAGCAGGAAGCTGTCGTCTACCGCCACGAACCCGTCCACGTGCTCAGCTACTACCGGGAAGCACAGGGCTCCGGGCATGTTGGACACCAGCGCGTCCGCCACGGACTTGCCCGCCGGGACCTTCACGGGATGCCCCGCCGCCACACTGACGGAGTACCGGGGCAGCACCGCCGGTTCCGCGCCGTAGACCCGCATCCGGGGCGAGAGCGCCTTCACCGCCGTAGCCACGCCCCCGATGAGCCCGCCGCCGCTGGTGGGGACCACCACCGTGTCCAGTTCGGGGCACTGCTCCATGAGCTCCAGCCCCGCCGTGCCCTGGCCGGCCATGACCTGCTCGTCGTTGTAGGGCGGCACCAGGGTCGCGCCCCGCTCCCGGCAGATGCGCTCCGCCACCTCGAACCGCTCCTGGACCTCGCAGCGCACGGTCTCGGCCCCCCAGCCCGCGATGGTATCCACCTTGATCTGGGCGGCGGTGTAGGGGAGGACGATGGTGGCTTTCACCCCCAGCATCTTGGCCGCGTAGGCGAGGGCCTTCCCGTGGTTCCCGGAGGAGGCGGCCACGATGCCCCGGCCCAGCTCCTCTTTGGTGAGGGACAGGATCTTGTTCATGGCCCCCCGATACTTGAAGGAGCCGGTGACCTGCATGCATTCGGCCTTGACGTAGACCTGACAGCCCAAATAGTCGTCCAGGGCATGCAGCCGCAGCAGAGGCGTTTTGACGGCGTAGGGCGCGATGCGCTCCCGGGCCGCCTGAACATCGTGAAACGTGAGCGCCATAGGGGGACCTCCTTGCCTTTCTGTCTCCACCATACCATAAAAATCAGCCCTTGTAAAAGAAAAAATGTATAGGCCGATCGACGCAGGGACAGACTACGGTCAGAATCCACAAGGAGGTTTTGACCATGGAAAAGAAACAGACCATCGGCTGCGACGTGACCAGCTGCGTGTACAACCATGAGGGGACCCGGTGCGACCTTGATCACATCGAGGTGAGTTGCTGCGACGACGGCTGCGGCCGGGAGAACGAGAGCCTGTGCGCATCCTACCGGGGCGAGAAGGTGTATGAATAAGCAGTCTTGACCGAGGCGAACGCCCTTCCTGCGGGAAGGGCGTTTTTTCATGGGTCGAAACCACAAAATATTGGGCGGAACATCATTTCTTTTCCTATTATAGTTTACAAACGCAACAACATATGGTATAATGCGGTATTCTACTGGGGGTATGGGCTTTTGCGCATAACCGGGCTGAAACTGCATAATTTCCGCAACTATCGGGACCTGGAACAAGCCTTCGAGCCGGGCTTGACGGTGTTCACTGGTTTGAACGGCGCGGGGAAGACCAACGTGCTGGAAGCCATCTTCCTCTGCGCTCTCGGCCGAAGCCACCGGACCGGCCGGGACAGCGAGCTCATCCTGATGGGGGAGATGGAGGGGATGGTCCTTTTGAACCTCACCACCCGGGGCGGCAGCCGCAGCATCCGGGAGGAGCTGATCTATGGCGAGCGCAAGCGCATCTTCCTGGACGGGGCCCCCGTGGCCCGATCCGGCGAGCTCATGGGCTGTCTCAACGTGGTCATGTTCTCCCCGGAGGATCTCATCCTGGTCAAGGGCGGCCCCGCAGAGCGGCGGCGGTTCATGGACATGGAGATCTCCCAGCTGAAGCCCGCCTACTACTACGACCTGCAGCAGTACAACCAAGCCCTCAAGCAGCGAAACAACCTCCTGAAGGAGGGGCTTGAGACCGCCGGGGACATGCTGGAACTGTGGGACGAGCAGCTGAGCCGCCTGGGCGCTCGCATCGAGGTGGCGCGCGCCGCCTTCTGCCGGGACCTCAGGGAGTTGGCGGGCGAGCTCCACGACCACATGAGCAGCGGCCAGGAGGAGCTGAAGGTGGAATACGAGCCCAACGTGCCCTGCGGGGACGAGGACCTCATCCGGGAGGCCATCGCCGACGCCCTGGTGGGGAACATCGAGAAGGACCTCCTGCGCGGCTTCACCTCCGCGGGCCCCCATCGGGACGACCTGCTGTTGGAGCTCAACGGCTGCGACGTACGCACCTACGGCTCCCAGGGCCAGCAGCGGACCACGGCCCTGTCATTGAAACTCTCTGAGATCGCCCTCATCGAGCGCCTCCGGCAGGAGAAGCCGGTGCTGCTCCTCGATGACGTGTTCTCCGAGCTGGACGAGGGGCGGCGGGAGCTCCTTCTCTCCGCCATCGAAGGTTGCCAGGGGTTCATCACCTGCACCCACCTGGGGGAGCTTGGCGCGGTCCAGGACGAGCAATTACAGGTATTCAGAGCCGGGAACGGCAGACTGATAGAAGTGTAAAAAAGTGTATCGCAACGAGGAAAGAGAGTAAATGGAAGACATTCGCAACGAAGTGACCGGAAGCTACGACGCTTCCCAGATCCAGGTGCTGGAGGGGCTGGAGGCCGTGCGCCGCCGCCCCGGCATGTAC
>CACXNN010000064.1 GCA_902768995.1 uncultured Eubacteriales bacterium
GTATAAGACCGTGCCGCTGATCCTGGTCTGCATCGCGGGCTACTTCGCCGTCTGCCTCTACGCGCTGACGCTGAAGACCCTGCTCCACTTTGGCATCCTGGCCTTCGGCGTGGGCTGCTTCCAGGGCTCCATCCAGTCCCTGTCCCGGTCCTACTACTCCAAGATCATCCCGCCCGAGAACTCCGGCGAGTACTTCGGCATCTACGACATCTTCTGCAAGGGCGCGTCCTTCCTGGGCTCCGCCGTCATCGCCTGGGTCAAGCTGGCGGGCGGCACCATCAACATCGCCGTGGCGTCCCTGGCCATCTTCTTCGCCCTGGGCTTCCTGTTCCTGATCATCTCCTCCAAGCAGAAGAGTTTGAACCGTGCTTCCAACGAATAATTCAGTCTGCCGAATCCTGCAGATTCGCCAGACTGAGGCTCCGCCTTCGCTTCGCTTGCAGGTCCCGCTTATACGCCTGCGGCGTACCGGGCAGCGGGACCTGTAAGGTGTGAGATTCACCGCGCATGTCGCTGAATCTCACATATTCGCAGCCGCGCGTTCTTCCTTCGCAGATCGCGTGCGCGCGGCTACACCGCGCTTGAGAAACTGGAAAGGAACGTAAAAATGTACACTTTTGAAGACAAACTGAAGGAATACGCCGAGCTTCTGGTCCGGGTGGGCGTGAACGTGCAGAAGGGCCAGGACCTGGTCATCACCGCCCAGGTGGACCAGGCCTCCTTCGCCCGCATGTGCGTGAAGGCCGCCTATGAGGCGGGGGCCCGGTCCGTGGTCGTGGACTGGGGCGACGACGCCGTCAGTCGCATGACCTTTTTGAACGCCGCGGACGACGTGTTCGATTCCATCCCGGAGTACAAGGTCCGGTTCAACACGGACTACGCCGAGAAGAACGCCTGCTTCCTGCGCCTGGTGTCCTCCGATCCGGAGAACCTGAAGGGCGTGGACCCCGGCCGCCTGGAGCGGATGCACCGGGCCACAGGCCGGCAGATGAAGCGCTATCGGGAGCTCCTCATGAGCAGCGCCGTCCCCTGGAGCATCGGGGCCCTGGCGTCCCCCTCCTGGGCCAAGCTGGTGTTCCCGGACCTGCCTGAGCCGGAGGCTGTGGCGGCCCTGTGGGAGCGAATCTTCATGGCCGTCCGGGTCACCGGTGACGGCACCGCCGTGGAGAAGTGGCGGCAGCATCAGGAGAACCTGCAGCACCACGTGGAGATTTTGAACGGCTACGCCTTCGACCGGCTCCACTACTACAACGCCCTGGGGTCCGACTTCACAGTGGGCCTGTGCAAGGGGCACATCTGGTGCGCCGGCGGGGAATTCACGCCCAAGGGCCAGTTCTTCATGCCCAACATGCCCACGGAGGAGGTGTTCACCGCCCCCGACCGGAACCGGTGCGAGGGCGTCATCCGCGCAGCCCTGCCCCTCTCAAAGGACGGGAACGTGATCGAAAACATCCGCTTCGTGGTGAAGGAGGGCAGGATCGTAGAGGCTACGGCCTCCCAAAATGAGGAGGTCCTCCAAAAGTCCATCGTCGTGGACGAGGGCGCGTCCCGCTTCGGCGAGGTGGCCCTGGTGCCCTACGATTCCCCCATCAGCAATTCCAAGACCCTCTTCTACAACACTCTCTTCGATGAGAACGCCGCCTGCCACCTGGCTTTCGGCGAGGCCTATCCCATGACGGTGCAGGGGGCCATGGACATGAGCGAGGAGGAGCGCCTGGCCGCGGGCCTCAACAAGTCCATCACCCACGTGGACTTCATGGTGGGCACGGCGGACCTCAGTATCGACGGCTACACCGCCGACGGCCGCCGCATCCCCGTCTTTAGGAACGGCAACTTCGCCTTCTGACGGCCGAAAATGTAAAAGAACGTTTAACAATGCGGGAATCTCCCTGGGGAGGTTCCCGCTTTCTTGAATTTGGAGACGAGAAAGCGTATACTATTGCCAAAGTATCCTTAGGAATGGGGGAGAGGGACCCGTGGAGCAGGGGAAGAAGAAGACGTACACCGTAAAGGATCCGGCCCGGTTGGCTGTCGTGGTGGCGGCTGCCGCGGGCATCCTGCTGCTGGTCCTGGGCTGGGTGTTTTTCCTGGGCCGGGTGCGGCGGCAGACGGCGGACCTGGCGGCCTACACCACCCTGACGCGGACGGGAGAGACCGTCACGGCCGTGCTGGACGTGGACAGCCTTTTGACCGAGCTGGCGCTTCCCGATCCCAGGACCGACTCCAAGGCCGCCCGGAACCCGGCGGTGAAGGCCCTCATGAACATGCAGCTGACCTTAGCCTTCACCGAGGAGCCGGACGTGATCGCCGTGACCGCGGACGTGAACGAGGGGGCCCTCAAGCGCAAGGGCATCGTGCTGAAGGAGAGGACCTGGACCAGCCCCGCCAAGGTCCTGCCCCGGACGGCCCCGGAGGAGCCGATCCTCACCGAGCAGGTGGTGGACAAGCCCAAGACCCTGCTGCAGGAGGGGTACCTCACCGGCCTGCTGGACGAGGAGGGCAAGGGGCTGAACCTGAGGCCCGTGTGCGAGCGGGTGCATTTTGAGCGGGATCGGCTGGCAAAAGAGATATTTGGTAACAACTATGTTACAAGTAAGACGAATGTTTGGTTTATAGTATATCCGGAGGGCAGCCAGCGGCACAACCTGTATCGGGCCGTCTTCACCCTGGCGGAGACGGGGGAGCAGGAGGTCCGGTCCATTCGAAACTGCTGCTTCACCGTGGACGTGGTGGACCTGGTCTATCGGCCGGGAACCGGGATCGGCTTCGCCAAGACGGACGTGGCCATCTATCCCACCTACGAGGAGGCGTCCAGCCTGGAGGAGCTTCAGGCCCAGGGCTGCGCCATCACTGAGATCCTGGGCGGCAGCGTCCCCGGTCCGGAGCGGCCCAGCTTCGACTACAACGGCTTCGTCCGCTTCGTGGGCCTGCCCATGAGCCATCCCCTGCCCGACGGGAGCCTGTGGTCCCCCAGCTCAGATCCCCTGGAGGAGGACGATCTGTGGCGGCTGGTGGGCAACGGGGAGTACACCATGGCGGAGCTCTTGAGCTTCGTCCGCATGGAGATCTACGCCCGCCACGGCTACACCTTCCCCAATGAGGACCAGGCGGCCTATCGACAGCATTTCGATGCCTGCGACTGGTACAGGGGCACCGAGGACGCCCCGGAGCGGTTCATGACGCCCACAGAGCGCCGGAACCTGGATCTGATCAGGGACATGGAAGCCCTGCTGGACTCTTAATCGTTGAATCGGAGGTACTTCATATGAAAACGATCCGCACGATCATCGCGACCCTGTCCGGGGTGCTGCTGACCTTCGCCCTGGTGGCCTGGTTCAGCGTCCGCCGGAACGCGGCCTTTATACAGCGCACCATCTATCAGGGCTTCGACCAGACCTTCGTGGTGGCCCTGGTCATGGGCTGCGCCTTTCTGCTCATCGCCGTGATCCTCACCGTGGCCATCGTCAGCACGGACAACGACGAGGACGAGGAGGAGGACGAGGAGCCCATCCGGCAGCCCCGTAAGCGCTCCCAGGCCTCGGCGGAGCAGCCCTATCGCCGG
This sequence comes from uncultured Eubacteriales bacterium, assembly GCA_902768995.1. GTDB lineage: Bacteria > Bacillota > Clostridia > Christensenellales > CAG-138 > RUG472. The sequence continues at coordinate 3,563 of CACXNN010000064.1, forward strand.
GTGACCCGGCCCCAGCCCAGGGCCCAGCTGAAGGCGGGGCAGGAGGAGGGCTTCGCCCGGCCCAAGGCAAAAGCAGCGGAGCAGCCCAAGCCGAAGAAGAAGGAACGGGCCACGGAGAGCCCCGACGACATCGTCATTCGGCGGGAGGAAGCTCCGGTGAAGAAGGTGAAGAAGCATGCGCCCCCGGCGGCGGAGGTCCCGGCAGCGGAGGAAGCGCCTGTGGCGGCGGAAGCCCCCGCGCCCGTGGAGGAGACGCCCGTGGAGGAAGCGCCGATCGCGGAGCCCGTAGCGGTGCCGGAACCTGAACCGGCGCCGGAAGCTGTGGAAGCGGAGCCTGCCCCCGAGGCGGAGCCCGTCCCGGACGAACCGGCGGAGCCGACCAGCGAGCCGGAGCCCGTTCCAGATGAACCGGCGGAAGCCCCCGAGACGGCTGAGGAGGCCCCAGCGGAGGAGCCTGCCCCCGCCCAGGAGGACACGGTCCGCTGCGTGTTCTGCGGCGCCAGCGTAGCGCGAGGCGCCCAGGTCTGCCCCAACTGCGGCAAAAAGATGTAAGGGGTGGGACCCATGAAAGCGACGAAAAGACAGGCGGAGGCGTCCCTGTTCGATAAGACGCCCAGGGGCGGGGGCGGCCGACAGGGGCTGTTCATGGCCCTGACCGCGCTGCTGTGCCTGGCGGTGCTGGCAGCGGGGGTGCTGCTGTGCGTGAACTACTACAGCCAGGGCAGGAACCTGCGGGACGTGGACATGCGCAAATACGCCAAGGTGGAGATGGAGGACGAGGTGTACACCGTGTCCGTGGACGCGGACGCCATCGTGAAGGATTTCCACCTGCCCAACCCCAAGACCACCAATCTGGACCTTTCCCGGTTCCCCGACGTGGAGACCGTCTATTCCCTCACCTTCCTGGTGACCCCCCGGCAGGAGGGCGGCTGGTCCATCCAGACCGGGAGCGACAGGCCCACCGCTGCGGAGGATCTGCGGCGGGGCGGCCTTCGGCTGGTGAACACCGAGTGGACCTGGACCGAGCAGGACATGAAGAACGCCTACCGGGACAGCCTCGAATACCCTCGGCGGCTCAGCATGAAGAAATACGTGCTCTGCGGCAAGAACACCATGGGCGGCTACGTGCTGACGGTGGACCACGAGCGGATGCTCCGGGCCACGGGCTGGGACCTGCCCGAGGACGAATCCGTCCGCAAGGCCCACACGGGCTACAAGGCCATCGTGAGCCTGGGCTACTACGTATCGCCCCTGACGGACGGCTTCCTGGTGGAGACCAGCAGCACCCTGGAGAACGTGTACGCCATGCTCCTCGACAACGGGGTGCGGCTCACGGACACCACCTGGGTCTATTCCCTGGCGGAGGTGGAGGAGCTGTACGCCGAGCAGCATGGGGCTCAGGAGGCCGAGCCTGTCCCCGAGAGCGAGCCAGAGCCCAGCCCTGTGGCCGAAGCGAACGGGCCCCGCAGCGGGCAGGTGCTGACCAGTCTCTACCACGTGGATCAGACCCCGGTCCGCAAGGCCATCCGGCAGGCCAAGGAGCAGAAGTACGGAGCCGCCCTCAAGAGCAGCGAGGTCGTCGGCAACTGCTTCGTGGTGGCGAAAACCGACGAAGCGGAGCATGGGAACGTCTTCCGGCTGGTGTACGAGATCACCACCACCGGCGGCAAGGAGTACCTGGTGGCGGACGCCTTCGATCTACAGGGGGACGGCCTGCCCATGGGGGACGTACAGCTGACGGTCGCCAAGTCCCAGCAGGAGGCCCTGTCCACGGACGCCTTCGATGCCAGCGCCTATACCGTCCATGTGCTGACGGAGGGGGCCATGGTCTATGCGGAGGACGGCGGCGCGTCGCCCTTCGACGCTGACGGGCTCCTGTTCCCGAACAGCCTGACGGAGCGGATCGCCGAGGCGGACATGTGGTCCCTGGCCATCCCGGCGGACAAGACGCTGCTGCAGCTCTTGGGCTACGGCCGCAACGAGATCTTCGCCCGCTGCGGGAACAAGTTCTCCGACACCAGCGCCTACACCAGGTTCTATTCCAACTATCCCTGGTATCAGCCCAAGGGCAGCGTCAGCTATAACACCATCAAGGCAAAGTATCCCGTGGCCGCGGAGAACATCGAGTCCATCAAGGCCATGGAGAAGCTCATCAAAGAAGGATAATATTTTCATCCCCCGCAACCCGAGGACCCGTTGCGGAGTGTTGTAGATGAAGAAGGGAGCATGGGGTGGAAGAAAGGATCAGACCCACAGCGGCTGCCACCGTGCCGCTGGAGCTGGACGCCCTCTATGAGGCCTATGCCGATATGATCTATCGGCTGGCCCTGGTGCGCACCCGCAACCGGGCGGACGCGGAGGACGTGCTGCAGGACGTGTTCTTTCGGTGCCTGCGCCGTCAGCCGCACTTTCGGGATCAGGAGCATCAGAAGGCCTGGCTGATCACGGCGGCCATCAATTCCAGCAAGAGCCTTTTGGATCGGGCCGACCGCCGCCATGGAGCGGGGGCGGAGGCGCTGGAGTTCCTGTCCACCGAGGACGACACGGACAACAGCGTCTACAACGCCGTCATGCAGCTGCCGGACAAGTACCGCACCGCCGTGCACCTGTTCTATTACGAGGGGTACTCCGTGGAGGAGATCGGGAAGATGACCGATACCAATCCTTCCACCGTGAAATCCCACCTGCATCGGGCCCGGGAGGCCCTGCGCAGGGTGCTGAGGGAGGATGAGCCGGATGTTTGAACAACAGTATAAGCGAGCCAACGACCGGATCCATCCCCGGAAGGACCTGTTGAAGGAAATGCAGGCGAAATGGGCGGAGGAGGAAGCCCGCCAGGCGGAGGAGGAGCGCAAGGTCGTCGCCTTTCCCACCTGGGCCAAGTATGTGAGCGTGGCGGCTGGTGTCCTGCTCTGCGTGGGCTTGGGCATGGGCTCCATGCTGCTCTATAGCCGCAGCCGGGGCATGCAGAACAAAGCGGCTTCCGCCCAAGCCGAAGCGCCCATGATGATGGCGGAGAGCCGGGTGGAAGCCCAGGAGGAGGCGAAGATACTTACCGCCACCACCGCCGCCTATGAGGCGCCCAAGGGCATGCACCGGGCGGCGGACGAAGCGGAGGTGGAGGACGCTCTGCGGTATGGCTTTGCCGATCAGGGCAGGGCGGAGGAGGCCGTGGAGGCGGAGATGGCTGCGCCTCAGGCTAAGGCGGCGTCGAATGCCGTCGAGACGGCCTATCCGGCGGGGCAGCTTTTGATCCGAGACGATCTCATGCTGGTGTTCCTGCCCACCACCGAACAGGTCCGGGTGATCCAGTACGCCAATCATCGGGCGATCCTGGTGTTCTCCCTGGGGCTCAGGGAGAAGAACGCCGACGTGAAGCAGGTTTTCTGGATGGGCAGCGAGATGCTGGCCGTCCGAGCGCGTGCCGGCGATACGGAGCTGATCCGCTTCGACGTGAGCGACTGGAAGGCGCCCAAGCACCGCATGAACCTGACCCAAAGCGGGACCTTCCTGGGGGCGGGGGAGCTGGACGGACGGATCTACATCCTGTCCCTCTATAAGGCCACCGACCAGGAGCCCCGGCCCTGGGTGAACGGGGAAAGGATCGACTTTGCCGACGTGCTGCTGGACGGGGAGCGGCCCGGGGACGTGTACACCGTGCTCACGGTCTACGATCCCGCCCAGGGCGACTTCGTTTCCGAGACGGCGCTGCTGTTGGAGGCGGAGGGCGGTTTGGCCGTAGGGGAGCGGCTGTACCTGTGGACCGGGGCGGAGGAGGCTTCCCTGTTCGCCTTCGACCTGGATGGGGACGGGCTGACCCTGACGGCGGAGAAGGACTTGCCTGGCGCCGTCGCGGACGCTGGGACTGTGGGCAGCGGCCTGGGGCTGCTGCTGCAGACGGGGGACGGGGCCGCCCTGCTGACGCTGGATGAAGATTTGACCGAGACGGGTTCCGCCGCCGCTCAGGCGGGCGCCGTCCGCTGGGGGCAGGTGTTCGAGGACGGGGCCGCGTTCCTGACGGACAGCGAGCTCCATTGGCTCGCCCCGGCGGGGGATTGGGCCCTGGAGATCACCGGCGACGGCCTCAGGCGGCTGTCGGAGGATAGGCTGCTGGTGTTCTCGGCGGACGGGAAGCTGCAGCTGGTGGCCCTGGCCGAGGACGGGCTGAAGGCCCTCGGTACGGCGGAAGTCAGGAAGAGCCTGGCGCTGCTCCTGGAGGACCCCGACAGGATGGATTACGATCCGGCCACGAAGCGGCTGGCACTGCCCGCAGGGCAGGCGGTGGTCCAGTATCGGGTCACCGATGCAGGGGAGCTGGTGCTCCTGGGCACGCCGCTGCCCTTTACGGATCATGACGAGACGGATCAGCGGGAGATCCGCTGCCGGATGACGGCGGACGGGGTGCTGGTCTTCTACCGGAGCGGCGTCGTCCTCTGCAACCAGATCCTGGAACGGCAGCTCGTCACCCGGTATTGACGTGCAATAAAAACCGACCCGAAAGGGTCGGTTTTGCTTTGCATTTTCGTCAAAGCGTGGTACAATGAAACAAATGGATACAAGGGGGAAAGAGTATGATCATCGTTGGCGTGTGCGGCGCGTCCGGCAGCGGCAAGAGTACTTTGGCCCGGCGCATCAAGGAGGCCCTGTCCTGCAGCTGTGAGATCATCGGTCAGGACTGCTACTACAAGAGCTTCCCGGAGATACCCTTCGAGCAGCGGGTGCACCTCAATTACGACGAGCCCACCATCTTCAATTACGACGAGATGATCGAGGATTTGAAGACCCTGTCCGCGGGCCAGCCCATCACCAAGAAGGGATATAACTACGCCCGCCACTTGAGGGAGGATTCCACGGACCTCATCTACCCCCCGGAGGTGCTGATCCTGGAGGGCATCCATATCTTCTACGACAAGCGGCTCTGCGAGATGATGTCCCTGAAGGTGTACATGCACGTGGATATCGACGTGTGCCTCTTGCGCCGTATCTTCCGGGATATCAAGAGCCGGGGCCGGACCATCGAGAACATCTCGGAGCAGTATCTCGCCACGGTGAAGCCCATGTTCGAGAAGTATATCAAGGAGTATATCAACGACGCGGACTTCGCCATCATGCGGGGCGGCAAGAACAAGATGGCCATCGATGCCATCACCGCCTACACCGCCTACCTTACCACCAAGGTCCTGGCCGAGCGCTTCGAGAAGGAGAAGGCGGAGAAGAACGAATAAATCTTTTTCTTTTGCCGCTTTTTCTTTTCTGTGAAAAGAAAAAGCGGCGCAAAAAGAAAAGCTTAAGAAACATACTGGGCAGTGCTGACATAACATCATATCTTCTTAAAGTTCTTTTGGGTCCCTTTTCTTTCAAGAAAAGGGACAACTTTTAATCTTTCCTCTGCAAGAAAACCCCGCGGACATGGAAAGAAACAAAGACAAGTATCTAAGCGACAGCGACATCGTCCGCATTGTGGAGACCTATTCGGACATGCTGCTGAGGATCGCCCTCAACCGGGTCAAGAGCGTCCCGGCGGCGGAGGACATCGTGCAGACCGTCTTCGAGCGGCTCATGCGCCGGCGGCCCGTCTTCGAGAGCCGGGAGCACGAGAAGGCCTGGCTCATCCGCACGGCGGTGAACCTGTGTTTGACCGACCTAAGGACGGAGAGCCGCCACGGGGAGCTGCCCCTCAACGAGGACATCGCCCAGAGCTACGGGGAGGAGAGCTACGAGGTCCTGGACGCGGTCCAGACCCTGCCCACCTGAAGGAGCCCGAGGGCACCATCAGCTCCCGGCTCTCCCGGGCCAGGAAGAAGCTCAGAGCCATCTTGGAAGGAGGAAATCATGGAAGACAGATACAGCAGCGCCTTTGACGAAGTGCGCGCTTCCGATACATTCAAACAGCGCATGGTGGTGCGGATGCAGGAGCTGAACGAGGCGGAGCCTCAGGAGCGTGCCCGGCGCACCGTGTCCATCCCCCGGCGGGTGAAGAAGCGGACGCTGACGGTGCTCATCGCGGCGGCCATCCTCCTCATCGGCGGCACGGCCCTGGCCCTGGGCATCAACGCCATGATCGGCGCCCGGGACCGGGCCCAAACGGCCATCGCCTCCTATCAAGCTGTGTTGGAGGGGAAGGGGCTGCCGGAGGGCTCGGCGGATCTGCCGGGCAACAGCGTCCCTGCGCCCTCGCCCTACATCACCTACAGCAAATTCCAGGCCGACG
>CACXNN010000065.1 GCA_902768995.1 uncultured Eubacteriales bacterium
CTGCTACAACGTGGGGTATATCGAGGGCAAGGAGCTCCACGACCATCGGGAGATGATCGCCTTTCTGCGGGAGAACGGCTTCCCCGTCTCCCCCTTCATCCACTACGGCCATGGGGCGGACGAGTTCATCGAGATCATCGACCGGGTGGCCGAGGAGCGGGACGGGCTGGACTTCCTCATCGACGGCATGGTCATCAAGGTGTGCGACTTTGCACAGCGGGAACAGCTGGGGTATACGGAGAAGTTCCCCCGCTGGGCCATGGCCTACAAGTTCGCCGCGGAGGAAGCTACCACCACCATCGAAAGCGTCACCTGGGAGGTGGGCCGCACCGGAAAGCTGACGCCGGTGGCCCACGTGGAGCCGGTGGACCTGTGCGGGGTGACCGTCAGCAACGCCACCCTGAACAACTGGGACGATATCTGCCGCAAGCGGGTGGGCATCGGCTCCCGGGTGTTCATCCGGCGGAGCAACGACGTGATCCCGGAGATTTTGGGCGCGGTGCCCGGGGATACCCCCAAGGCTCCCGTGGAGAAGCCGGAGGTCTGCCCCTTCTGCGGGGCCCACGTGGAGCATCGGGGCGTGCATCTCTACTGCACCAACCCCCTCTCCTGCCGCCCCCAGATCATCTCGCGGCTTGCCCACTTCGCCAGCCGGGACGCCATGGACATCGACACCTTTGCGGACAAGACCGCGGAGCAGCTGTTTAGCGAGCTGAACGTGGCCACCATTCCCGAGCTGTACACCCTGCGGCGGGAACGGCTGCTGGACCTGGAGGGGTTCGGCGAGAAGAAGGCCCAGAACCTGCTCACCGCCCTGGAGAACAGCAAGCATCGACCCCTCAGTGCCTTTTTGAACGCCCTGGGCATCCCCAACGTGGGGGTGAAGACCGCCAGGGACCTGTCGCTGACCTTCGGTTCCCTGGAGAAGCTGCGCAGCGCCACCTTCGAGGAGCTCGTCGCCATCGAGGACGTGGGCGAGATCGTGGCCGAGAGCGTGCTGTCCTTCTTCCACGACCCCCGGATCAGCAAGCAGATCGACGATCTCATCGCCTACGGGGTCTCCCCCGTGGCGGATCGGGCGGCCACGGCGTCCCCCATCAGCGGCAAGACCATCGTGGTCACCGGGACGTTGCCCACCCTGAGCCGGAAGGAAGCGGAGGACCTGATCCTGGACCACGGCGGCAAGGCGGCGGGCAGCGTCAGCAAGAAGACCGACTACGTGCTGGCCGGGGAGGCGGCGGGCAGCAAGCTCACCAAGGCCCAGCAGCTGGGCATCCCCGTGATCGACGAACAGACGCTATTGGATTGGCTCAAATGAGGATCGGAAAACTGGAAAACAGCGAGCTGGAATCGCTGATTTTGAATAAGTTCAAACGCATCCGCCCGGAGTCGCTGACCGTGCCCCGGGTGGGTGAGGATTGCGCCGCCCTGGACTTTCAGGGGGATTTGATCGTCATGAGCATGGACCCCATCACCTCTGCCGGCGACAAGAGCCTGGGGCTGCTGAGCGTCCACGTGAACTGCAACGACGCCATCTGCATGGGCGCGGAGCCCGTGGGGCTGCTGGTGACGCTGCTGCTGCCCCCCGACTATCCCACGGAAGGTATCGGCCATATCGCCGACGATCTGGCCGCCGCGGCCCAGGTGGCCCACGTGGATATCCTGGGCGGGCATACGGAGTATACCGACGCCGTGACCCGACCCGTTACCTGCACCAGCGTGGTGGCTCGGATGCCCAAGGACAGGAAGCTGCCGGGGCTTCGGGCGGGCGACGATCTTGTCATGACCAAATCCGCCGCCCTGGAGGGCACGGCCATCCTGGCCACGGAGCAGGCCCAGCGGCTACAGCACCTCTCCCCCGTCCTGCTGCAGGAAGCGGCCGGGTACTTCTCCCTCCTGTCCGTGGTCCCCGAAGGCAGGGTGGCCCTCGCCCACGGCGTCCACGCCATGCACGACGTGACGGAGGGCGGCGTTTTGGGCGCCGCCTGGGAGATCTGCTACGCCGCCGGGTTGGGGCTGGTGCTGGACCGGGACGCCGTGCCGGTGACGGAGGCCACCCGCCGGATCGCCGAGGCCGCCGGGATCGATCCCCTGCGGCTGCTGGGCAGCGGGAGCCTGCTCATGGGCTGCGCCAAGGGGGAGACCATGGTAGAGGCCCTTCGGCAGAAGGGCATCCCCGCCGCCGTGATCGGCCGCGTGGTGGAGATGGGATTCCGTTTCAGCGACGGGACCGCCATCGAACCGCCCCGGGAGGACGCCCTGTACGACGCCTTCGCCCGGTAAATCGGGACTTGCACACAGCGGATATGCTGTGCTATAATGTGATAGTTTTGGGAGGTAGCCTATGTACAGCATGACCGGATACGGACGGGGCACGGCGTCTTTGGACGGCCGTGAGCTCACCATCGAGCTCAAGAGCGTCAACAACCGGTTTTTGGACATCGGCATGAAGCTGCCCCGCCAGCTGTCCTTTTTGGAGGACAGCCTGCGCAAGCTCCTCAACGACGCCCTGAGCCGGGGCCACGTGGACGTGTTCGTCAACTACCGGAACCTCAGGAGCGACGCCAAGACCGTCCGGGTGGACGAAGCCCTGCTGAAAGCCTACCTTGCTTCCGCCCGGGAGAGCGCCAAGGAACTGGACCTTGTGGACGATCTTACCCTGTCCCGCGCCCTGTCTTTGCCTGACGTGACCACCATCCTGCCCGCCGACGAGGACCAGGAGGCCCTTGCGAAGCTGGGCGAAGCAGCCATGACCATGGCCATCGAGGGACTCAAGGCCATGCGGCGCAAGGAAGGCGAACGGCTGAAGCTGGATCTGGCCGCCCGCATGGACACCATGACCGGCTACGCTGAGGCTATCGAGCAGCGGGCCCCCGCCGTGGCGGAGGAGTATCGGACGAAGCTCACCGCCCGGATCGAGGAGCTGTTGGGCGAGACCGAGGTGGACCGGGCGCGGCTCGCCACGGAGGTGGCCATCTTCGCGGATCGGGCCGCCATCGACGAGGAGATCGTGCGGCTCAATACCCACCTCGTCCACTTCCGGGAGCTCCTGGAAGCGGAGGAGCCGGTGGGGCGGAAGATGGATTTCCTGGTCCAGGAGATGAACCGGGAGTGCAACACCATCGGTTCCAAAGCCAACGACGCTGCTCTGACCAGCATCGTCCTGCTCTCCAAGGCGGAGATCGAAAAGCTGCGGGAGCAAATACAGAATATCGAATAAGAGAGAGGGATATCCCATGAAAGAACAAAGAAACGGGCTGCTTTTGGTGATCTCCGGGCCCTCCGGCGTGGGTAAGGGAACGCTGGTCAACGCCCTGATGGAGCGCAACCAGAAGATCAAGATGTCCGTGTCCGCCACCACCCGCGCCCCCCGTCCCGGGGAGATCGAAGGGGTCCACTACTTCTTCAAGACGGAGGAGGAGTTCAAGGCCATGGTGGACCGGGGCGAGTTCCTGGAATACATCCACGTGTTCGGCAGCAAATACTACGGCACCCCCCGCTCCTTCGTGGAACAGCAGCTTGAAAACGGCTACGACGTGATCCTGGAGATCGACGTGCAGGGCGCCATGAAGGTGAAGCAGGCTTTCCCGGACGCGGTGCTGATGTTCATCACCGCCCCCAGCATGAGCGAGATCAAATCCCGCCTCATCGGCCGGGGTACGGAGACCATGGAGCAGGTGGAGAAGCGCTTCGCCACCGCCTTCGAGGAGATCAAGATGATCCCGCAGTACGATTACGTGATCATCAACGACGTGGTGGACGTGGCCGTGCACCACATGGAAGCCATTTTGGAAGCGGAGCGGTGCCGCACCAGCCGCAGCAACTATTTATCGGAATCTATCGAGGATACAGGGAGGTAAACCACTATGATGAATCGTCCACCGGTCAACGAACTCGCTCAGAAAGCCGGTTCCCGTTATCTGTTGGTGACCGCGGTCGCCAATCGGGCCCGTCAGCTGCAGGATGATCCCGATGCCCTGGGGAACAACAAGCCCCTGTCCATGGCTGTGGAAGAGATGTATGAGGACAAGCTCATCGTCATTCCCTCCAAGGAGGCATAAGGAAAACACCCGTTGACACGGCCCGCTTCGCACTCGGCTACGAAGCGGGCATTCTTTACACCAAACGAAACGATTTGGACAGGAAAGGGGGGATCGAACGTGTTTGCCAAGGTGATCGTGGACATCGCCCATGCGGCGGTGGACAGAGCCTTTACCTATCGCATACCCGAGGGGCTGGACGTTCGCCCCGGCCAGCACGTGCTGCTGCCCTTCGGGCAGGGGGATCACGTGAAGGAAGGCTTCGTCCTGTCCGTATCGGAGGAAAGCGACCTGGAGGACGGGGTGACGGTCAAGGACATCCTGTCCTGCGTGGAGCCCTACACGGTGCTCCTCCCCGGTCAGATCACCCTGGCGGAATGGATGCAGGAGGCGTATCACTGTCTCTTGGTGGACGCCCTCCGGCTCATGATCCCCGCCCAGCTCAGGGGCAGCCGCATCCACGAGAAGCGGGAAAGGATCGTGTATCTTGCTGATCCCACCGCCGACTTCGTCTCCAAATCCCACATCCAGACGGACGTGGTGACGCTGCTCAAGCAGACCGGCCAGCCCATGGCCGTCACGGACATCAAGGCCTTTTTGCCCGGGGCCGCCCCGGCCATCGCCGCCCTGCTCAAGAAGCGGGTGCTGTCGGAGAGCAGCTTCACGGTGTTCCGTCGCCCGGAGTACTGCGTCCGGGCTGAGACCGTGCCAGAGCTCACGGAGGAACAGGCGGCCGCCCTGCGGGAGGTGGAGGCCCTCTCCCCCGGCCAGACGGCCCTCCTCTACGGGGTCACGGGCAGCGGCAAGACGGAGGTGTACCTCAGGGGAAGGGCGCCATCGTGCTGGTGCCGGAGATCGCTCTGACGCCCCAGACCGTGGGCCGGTTCGCCGCCCGCTTCGGGGACAAGATCGCGGTGCTCCATAGCCGCCTCTCCGCCGGGGAACGGTTCGACGAGTGGCGGCGCATCCGCCTGGGCAAGGCGCCCATCGTCATCGGCGCCCGCAGCGCGGTGTTCGCCCCGGTGGAGGATTTGGGGCTCGTCATCATCGACGAGGAGCACGAATCCAGCTACCAAAGCGAGATCACGCCCCGATACCACGCCCTGGACATCGCCCGCCGCCGGGTGAAGGCGAGCGGCGGAAAGCTGCTGCTGGGCAGCGCCACGCCGTCGCTGTTGAGCTACTATCGGGCCTTGAGCGGCAGCTATCGGCTCATCGAGCTTCGCCACCGGGTGGGAGGACGGCCCCTGCCCACGGTGTCCGTGGCGGACATGCGGGCCGAGTTCTTGAGCGGCAACAACGGCATCTTCTCCTCCCTGCTGCTCTCGAAGCTGGAGGCGTGTTTGAAGCAGGGGCACCAGGCCATGCTGTTTTTAAACCGGCGGGGGTACTCCACCTTCGTCTCCTGCCGGGGCTGCGGGTACGTGCTGACCTGTGACAACTGCGATATCGCCATGACCTTCCACAAGGCCCAGAATGCGGTCCGCTGCCACTACTGCGGGGCGCGAAAGCCTCTGCCGGCGGTCTGCCCCAACTGCGGCAAGCCCTTCATCAAGTACTTCGGCGTAGGCACGGAGCAGGTGGAGGAACAGATACAGAAGTGCTTCCCCGGCACCGCCACGGTCCGCATGGACGCGGACACGGTGGCCCATCGGGACGCCTACGAGCAGATCCTCTCCGCCTTCGGGCGGGGCGAGGCCCAGATCCTCATCGGCACCCAGATGATCGCCAAGGGCCATGACTTCCCCAACGTGACGCTGGTGGGGGTCATCGCCGCGGACACCACGCTGAACTTCCCCGACTACCGCAGCGGCGAACGGACCTTTCAGCTGCTGACCCAGGTATCGGGCCGGGCGGGGCGGAACAAGGATCCCGGAGAGGTGGTCATGCAGACCTACGTGCCCGACCATCCGGTGCTCCGGTTCGCCAGGGTCCAGGACTATCCGGGCTTCTACCAATACGAGATCGCCCAACGGAAGAAGTGCCTCTACCCTCCCTTCTCCCTGTTCATCCGGCTGTTGCTGTCCGGGGAAAACGAGGAATCGCTGATCGAACGGGGGAAGGAATACGCCAAGGCCCTGGAGGCTGACCTACGGCAAGCCCTGGGCGCGGAGGGACAGGGCGACCTGCTGCTCCTGCTGGCCGCCCCGGCCCCCATCGCCCGGATCGCCGGGCAGAGCCGATACCAGATACTGGTGAAGCTCCTTCGGACCAAGCGTCTCCCTCAGGCGCTCCACGCCGTGTACGACTTTGAGACCTCCCATCGGGAGGACGGATTTTTGAAGATCGAAATCAACCCACAGGACATGTTTTGAGGATATAGTATGACTGAAAAGAAGCAACAACGATCCCCCTGGCGGCTGTTCTTCCGCGTTGTCAGACCCTATTGGGGGCATCTGATCGTCGCGGCTCTGTTCGTGCTGCTGGCGGCTATCTGCGTGTATCTCGCCCCCTTCGTGACCAGCTTCACCTTAGACTACGTGATCCGGGACGTGGATCCCCATATCCCGGAACCCATTTTCAACTGGATCAAGGGTCTTGGCGGACGGGAATACTTCGTCGAGCACTTGATCCTCTGCGGTGCGGTGTACCTAGGATTCACCGTGCTTAACGGCATCTTCACCTACCTTCGGCGCCGGTCCACGGCCTACGCGGCCGAGGGTATGGCCAAATCCCTGCGGGACGCCCTCTACGAGCATATCAACGCCGTGCCCTACGACTACCACAAGCACGTATCCACGGGCGATCTGGTCCAGCGGTGCACCTCGGACGTGGAGACCGTGCGGCGGTTTTTGAGCGTGCAGATGATGGACATTCTGAGAACTGCCGTCATGTTTTTGACGGCGTTGGTGATCCTGCTGCGCATCCACGTGCCCATGGCCCTCATCTCCATGGTGACCCTACCCCTGCTTGCCATATCCTCCTTCGTTTACTTCCGCTACGTGCAGAAATATTTCAAGGACGCGGACGAAGCGGAGGGACAGCTGTCCGCCGCCCTGCAGGAGAATCTGACGGGCGTGCGCATCGTCCGGGCCTTCGGCCAGGAGCGGGCGGAGTATGAGAAGCTGACGAAGCTGAACGCCAAGACCCGGGACGCTAACATCCGGCTCAACCGGCTGTTGGGCTACTACTGGGGCCTGTCGGACGCCGTGGGCTTCGCTCAGATCGGCATCTCCCTGGCGGCGGGCGTCTATTTCTGCGCCAAGGGCACTATGACGCTGGGCCTCGTGACCCTCTTCTCCACCTACACCACCATGCTCACCTGGCCCGCGCGGCAGCTGGGCCGTATCCTCGCCGACATGGGCAAAGCCTCCGTATCGCTCAAGCGGCTCACCGAGATCATGGACGCTGAGCCGGAAAAGGAACCGGGCAAGGCGCTGACGGTTGACATGACCGGGGACATCCGCTTCGACCACGTATGCTTCGGCTACGACGCTCCGGACGACGTGCTGAAGGACATCTCCTTCACCGTGAAGCCCGGGGAGACGGTGGCCATCCTGGGGGCCACGGGCTCCGGCAAGAGCAGCCTGGTGCAGCTTTTGCAGCGGCTCTACACCTGCACACGGGGTAAGATCACCATCGGCGGCGTGGACATCAACGACATCGACCACACCTGCCTTCGCCGGAGCATCGGCATCGTGCTGCAGGAGCCCTTCCTCTACTCCCGCTCCATACGGGATAACATCCGCATCGTGAACCCCACCGCCTCCGACGAGGAGGTGGAGCAGGCGGCCCGCATCGCCGCCATCCATGACGTGATCATGGGCTTTGAGAAGGGTTACGACACGCTGGTGGGCGAGCGGGGCGTTACCCTTTCCGGCGGCCAGCTCCAGCGGGTGGCCATCGCCCGGACCCTGATGCAGAAGGCGCCCATCCTGATCTTCGACGACTCCATGAGCGCCGTGGACACGGAGACCGACGCCAAGATCCGGGACGCCCTCTACGGCATGAAGCGGGACGGCATCCTCTTCATCATATCCCATCGGATCACCACCCTCTGCGAAGCGGACAAGATCCTGGTGCTGGAGGGGGGCAAGCTGGTGGATATGGGCACCCATGAGGAACTGATACAGAAACCCGGGCTCTATCGGCGCATCGCCGAGATCCAGGACGCCCTGCCGAAAGGAGGTGACGCGGCGTGAGGGCGCAATAAGAAGACCTTCATCATGACCATCGTCTGCCTGCTCTACGTGGCGCTGGCGGACTCCCTCTACCCGCTGCTGGCCAACTACGCCGTGGACAGCTTCATCATCCCCGGCAAAAGCGACGGGGTGTGGCTGTTCCTCATTATGTACGTGGCCCTCGCCTTCAGCCAGGGCTTTGGCACCCTGGGCTTCATCACCCGCTGCGGGAAGATGGAGATGACCATCTCCTATGACATCCGGCAGGACGGCTTTTTGAAGCTCCAGAACCAGTCCTTCGCCTACTACGACAAGACCGCCGTGGGCTACCTCATGGCCCGGATGATCAGCGACGTGAGCCGGCTCTCCGAGATGGTGGCCTGGAGCATGGTGGACCTCCTCTGGTCCTCCTGCTACGCGCTCCTGTGCCTCATCATCATGCTCATCAAGAACTGGAAGCTGGCGCTGCTGGTGCTGGTGGTTGTTCCGCCGCTGGCCATAGTCGCCTTCTTTATGGAGCGGGCGATCCTCAAGTATCAGCGGGAGGCGCGCAAGCACAACAGCCGCATCACCGGTGCCTTCAACGAGGGCATCATGGGCGCCATGACCACCAAAACGTTGGTCTACGAGGAGGATAACGCCAAGGAGTTTAAGGAGATCACCGGGAGCATGCGCAAGGCCTCCATCAAAGCGGCCCTGATCAACGCGGCGTTCTTCCCCCTGGTCATCTCCCTCGGCGCAGTCGGCACCAGTCTCGCTCTGTATCTGGGCGGCAAGGGCGTCTTGGACCCGGGCCACGCCTTCATCGGCGAGATCTCCGCCGGTACCCTGGTGGCCTTCATCACCTACGCGGCCAGCCTCTTCGATCCCATCCAGCAGTTCGCCTCCATCTTCGCGGATTTCCAGAGCGCTCAGGCCTCGGCCGAACGGGTCATCGGTCTCATCGACGCCCCCATCGAGGTCCAGGATCGGCCGGAAGTGGTGGCGCAGTACGGCGACGTGATCCACCCCAAGCGGGAGAACTGGGAGCCCATCACGGGCAGCATCCGCTTCGAGCACGTGGACTTCGCATACAATCCTGAGGAACCGGTGCTGACGGACTTCAACCTGGATATCCAGGCGGGCCAGACCATCGCCCTGGTGGGCGAGACCGGCGCGGGCAAGAGCACCATCGTCAACCTGGTCTGCCGGTTCTACGAGCCCACGGCGGGCACCATCTACATCGACGGGAAGGACTATCGGACCCGGTCCCAGCTGTGGCTCCAAAGCAGCCTCGGGTACGTACTCCAGTCCCCCCACCTGTTCTCCGGCACCATCGCGGACAACATCCGCTACGGCCGCCCCGACGCCACCATGGACGAGGTACGGCACGCGGCCCGGCTGGTCCACGCGGAGCCCTTCATCCTGGAGCAGGCTAAGGGCTACGACACGGAGGTGGGCGAAGGCGGCATTCGCCTGTCCACAGGCCAGAAGCAGCTCATCTGCTTCGCCCGGGTCATCCTGGCCGACCCCCGCATCTTCGTGCTGGACGAGGCCACCAGCTCCATCGACGCGGAGACGGAGCAGCTCATCCAGGAGGCCATCACCACGGTCCTCCAGGGCCGCACCAGCCTGGTGGTGGCCCACCGGCTCTCCACCATCCGCAACGCGGACCGCATCCTGGTCATCCGCGGCGGCCAGATCCAGGAGAGCGGCACCCACGAGGAGCTTCTCGCCCTGGGCGGCTACTACCACGACCTATACGAGCACCAGTTTAGGGAGGAGCGGCTCCACAGCGCCATGAAGGACGCGGGCATGGAGTGAAACGCTGGCATCAGTCAGCATCTCACGAAACCGCAGCAGCCTATCTCTGAAAGCTCGGAGAACCCCAAGGACTTATAGAACGCCACGGTCTTAGGCGTGTTGTCCGTGACGAGCTCGATTTGTCGCACGTCAGGGTATCTGTCGAGAACGGCTTTGAGCAAAGCCGTTCCGACGCCCTGACGCTGCTTTTCGGGAAAAACAAGGATATCCTGAACGAAAACGATGGTATGCCCATCCCCGACCGCTCTGACGATCCCAAGCAGTTCTTCGTTCTCGTATGCTGACAGTACGAGCAACGAGTGCTTGTATCCCTGCTCCAACGCCGACATGTCCTTCGTATACGCCGTCCATCCGACTTCGGTATACAGACGCAGGATTTCCTCTTCCCTGTATTCTGTGTATTCTCTGATTTCCATTTTGCCCTCACAAATGCCGATTTCTGTAATGGATTGTAACATAGTTCCTGTGAAATCGCCATAGTCCACCTGGGATCGACGAAACAAACAGCGCAGCCGTTCAGAAGACAGCCGCGCTGTTTTGTCTATGATGAAGATCGTGTCGACCCAATATCAGACGTATTCCACTTCGATCTTGCCGAAGGAGACGTCGCCCTTCAGACTGATCTGGATGGGGGCGTTGGGGTCCCCCGGCGGGCAGTCGCAGCCGCCGAAGGAGGAGTCGCATTCGGCCCTGACGCCCACGGAAGCGGGCAGCCGGAGGGTGAGGGACCCGAAGGAGATATCCGCGTCGATCAAGGCGCCATTTTGGATCTCCGCCTCGGCAAGGTCCAGGACCAGGCTGCCGAAGGAGGCGTCCACCTTGGCGCCGGTGAACAGCGTCCCCGGCTCCACCTTCTTGGTCTGGCTGGAGAAGGCGGACTCGATGTGGAGGAAGCCGTCCTCCCCCGTGCACTCGAAGACCGGGTCGCTCTTGTCCACTTCGATGATGCTCCCCTGCCGCTTCCAGTTGGGGAACAGGAACTTGAGAAGGATGGTGAGGCCCACCAGGATCAGCACCACCGGCCAGGCCATGGCCCAGGTAAGCTTATACTGGGCGGGGATGATGCCCAGGTTGAAGAGGAGCATGTATACGCCGAACAGGAACAGGCCCACGGTGAAGGGGCTCAGGTCCGACTTGCAGGCCATGATGCCCATACAGGCCACCAGGAAGGGCCACAGGACGCTCCAGAAGGTGATGCCCTCCCCCAGGGCGATCACGTGGAACGCATTCAATAGGAAGATGACGCCGATGCCCATGAGCAGCAGGGCGAAGGCCAACTTCTCCACGTTGCTCATCCTCAGCTTCACGGACACGTGAGCTTTAGATTTAGTCTCGCTGGTCTCCGATTTGACCTCCTGCAGCGGCGTCCGGCCCAGCAGCTCGTCCGTGGTGACCCCCAGGGCTTCCGCCAGCTGGGGCAGGATAGAGATGTCGGGGCAGGAGAGATCGTTCTCCCACTTGCTCACCGCCTGGGCCGTGACGCCCACCTGCTGTGCCAGCTGCTCCTGGGTCATGCCTTTGCTTTTGCGCAGATCGCTGATCCGCTTGCCCATGGTCTGCTTGTATTCCATAGCGACCTCCTGTATTTTTTGTTGGGCACATCATACCACATTATGTGCGGTTGCGGTATCATCCGGAGGGATATTTTCCAAAATTGTGTATCAACCGACGGTTGAACTCCGCTCAACCGTGTAAAAATGGCAGGATTTCTTTACAAACGCCCCGGGGCAGGGTATAATAGCATGATGTATAAAGGAGGGGTATGCCATGGCCATCCGAACGATCCGCAAAGAGAAGGACCCCTGTCTGTATAAGAAGTGCCGGGAGGTCACCGTTTTCGACGAAAGGCTCTCCCAGCTCATCGACGATATGTTCGACACCATGTACGATGCGGACGGCGTGGGCCTGGCCGGACCCCAGGTGGGGGTGCTGCGCCGGGTGGTGGTCATCGACGTGGGCGGTCCCGAGGGCGAGAACGCTCCCTTGGAGCTGGTGAACCCCAGGATTCTGGAGTCCTCCGGGCTTCAAGGCGGCATGGAGGGCTGCCTCTCCTTCCCCGGCCAAAGCGGCTATGTGGAGCGCCCCAACTACGTGAAGGTGGAGGCCTACGACCGGCACGGGGACCTGTACGAATATGAGGGCGAGGGGCTCTTCGCCCGGGCAGTCTTCCACGAGTGCGATCATCTGGACGGTAAGGTGTATCTGCCCCTGGTGAAGGAACCGCCTGCCGACTTCAAAGCAGAGGAGTAAACCATGCGCATCGCTTTCTTCGGCACGCCGGAATTCGCCGTCCCCACCCTGCGGGCCCTGGCCGCCACCGACAATACCCTGGCGGTGTTCACCCAGCCGGATCGGCCCGTGGGGCGCAAGGCCATCCTGACCCCCCCGCCCGTGAAGGCTGCAGCCCTGGAGCTGGGGCTGCCGGTGTATCAATTCGAAAAGATCCGCAGCCGGGAGGGCTGCGACGCCATCCGCGCCTTCGGGCCGGACCTCTACGCCGTGGTGGCCTTCGGGCAGCTGTTCAGCGAGGAGAACCTGTCCATCCCGCCCCTGGGCGCCATCAACGTCCACGGCTCCCTCCTGCCCCTCTATCGGGGCGCCTCCCCCATGCAGCAGACCGTCATCGACGGGCAGGCCGTGGCCGGGGTATCCACCATGATGCTGGTGAAGCGCATGGACGCGGGGGACGTGCTTCTGCGGGCCGAAACGCCCTTGGGCGAGAACGAGACCTATGGGGAGCTGGCGGATCGTCTGGCTGTCCTGGGCGCCGAGCTGTTCATGCAGACCCTGACCGCCCTGAAGCGGGGGGCGCTGAAGCCCGAGCCCCAGGAGGAGGATAAGGCCACCTATTGCAAGATGCTCACCCGGGACAGCGGCAGGATCGACCTGGCCGCCCCCCGGAGGGTCATCCACGACCTGATCCGGGGCACCAACCCCTGGCCCGGAGCCTACGCCCTGCTGGGCGAGGAGAAGCTGAAGCTGTGGCGCACCCTGCTCTCGGAGGCGGAAACGCCGGAAGGGCTGCCCGTGGGCGGTCTGTTCGGAGATCAGAAAAAGGGCCTGTTCCTGCGCTGTTCGGACGGTGCTCTTGAGATCACGGAGCTCCAGGCCCCCGGCGGCAAGAAGCTGGATGGGAAAACCTTTTTGCGGGGCCGGAACATCGTGGGGAGCGTGCTTGCATGAACAGCCCCCGCCGAGACGCCCTGCAGGTCTTCATGGACGTGGTGGAGGACGGCGCCTACGCCAACCTTCGGCTGAAGGAGGTCCGGCGGACGCCTTCGGAGCAGGCCTACGTGAGCTCCCTTGTGTACACCGCGTTGGAACACGTGAAGTGGGCGGACTACATGCTCTCCTTCTACGTGAAACCCCAGAAGAAGGTGGTCCGCAACATCCTGCGCCTGGCCGTTACGGAGCTGTTCTTCATGGACACGCCGGACCACGCCGCCGTGAACGGGGCCGTGGAGCTGACGCGAGAATGCGGCAAGGGCGCCTTGTCCGGGCTGGTAAACGGGGTCCTGCGGCGGATGCTGCGGGAAAGGGACAGCCTCCCGCCCCTGCCTGCGGAGCCGGTCGCCCGGCTGTCCATACAGTTTGGATGTCCGGCGTGGATCGTGAATGAATGGCTGGACCGGTTCGGGGAAGCGGAGACGGAAAAGCTACTATCCTTCGAACCGCCCGCCCTGGAGATACGGGCTCAGTGGCCCTTCACCAGCGAGGCGCTGGCGGCGGAGCTCACCGTTCCCTATGCCCGGGGCCAGGTGGACGGCAACTGTTTCAAGCTGAGCGAGAGCGTCCCCGTGTCCTCCCTGCCCCTGTTCCGGGAGGGGAAGATCGCCATCCAGGGCGAGGGGGCCATGGCCATCTGCCGATTCCTGGGCGACATGCGGGGCAAGAAGGTGTTGGACGCCTGCGCAGCCCCTGGCGGCAAATCGGCCTACCTTTGGTCCTTGACGGAGGGCCATATAGACCTCACCTGCTGGGAACTCCATCCCCATCGGGTGGAGCTCATGGAACGGGCCTTCGCCCGGCTCCACGTGCAGGCGAAATGTGAGGCGCGGGACGCTTCCCAAGCCCCCCAGGACGGGGCCCCCGGCTATGACGCGGTGCTTTTGGACGTGCCCTGCTCCGGCCTGGGGCTCATACGGGAGAAGCCGGACGTAGCCTTACACCGGGAGGCGCAGGATATAGACGCCCTGTGCCGGGCCCAGGCGGCGCTGCTTGAAAGCTGTGCTCGGCTGGTGCGCCCCGACGGAGCCCTGTGCTACAGCACCTGCACCATCTCCCTGCGGGAGAACGAGCAGCAGGTGGAGGCCTTTTTGAAGGCCCACGGGGAGTATGCTTTGGAAGAACAACGCCAGCTCCTGCCCCAGATAGACGGGACCGGCGGATTCTATATGGCAAGGATGAAGAGATGTATTTGACGGACCTCAGCAAAACCGGCATCGCCACTCTCATGACGGAATGGGGCCAGCCGCGCTTTCGCACCGATCAGGTGATGGCGTGGCTCAATAAGGGTGCTCGGCCGGAGGAGATGACCAACCTGCCCAAGGCCCTGCGGGAGAAGCTGGCCGCCCTGCCCTATGGCGGCAGCGTCATCGAGCGCAAGTTCGTCTCCCCCAAGG
>CACXNN010000066.1 GCA_902768995.1 uncultured Eubacteriales bacterium
GCTGGCCGCCATGGCTGCCGCGGAACCGGTCTCCGCCTGGCAGCCGCCGGAGGCTCCGGCGATGCTGGCGTTGCGGGCGATGATCATGCCGATGGCGCCTGCGTTGCACAGGCCTGCGATCAGCTGCTCTTCGCTGAGGTCATGGGCGTCGCCGTACTGGATGAGCACGGCGGGCAGGATGCCGCTGGCCCCCGCCGTAGGCGCCGCCACGATCCGACCCATGGAGGCGTTCACCTCCGTCACGGCCATGGCAGAGGCCACGATCCGGGTCATCTCCCGGCCCATGACCGCGCTGTCCGTGAAGGCCATGAGCTTGTCAGCGTCCTCGCCCATGAGGCCGGTGATGGAGATCTGCTGCTCCTCGAGACCCACCCGGATGCTCTCCCGCATGACCTCCAGATCGAGCCGCATCTCGGACATGATCCCGTCCCGGTCCATCTCCTCCCGAGACAGCTCCGCCAAAATGGCCGCTTCGCTGATGGGGATCTGCTCTTCTTGACAAATGTTCAACAGCTCCTGGCCGTTCGTAAAGGTATGATCCATCATAGGGTGCAAGCCTCCGTGATGCCGTCCACATTGTTCACGATCCGCCGACGGGTGGCTTCATCCACAGGCGTGTCCGTCTCGATGACCATGCAGGCCCCCTGCCGCCGTTCGGACCGGAAGACCTTCATGAAGGCCACGTTGATCTTTTCCAGCGCCAGGATGGAGGTGACCTTGGAGATGATCCCCGGCGCGTCCTGATGGAAGCAGACGAGGGTCGGATATTCGCCGGAAAAGCTGACCTCCATGCCGTTGATGGAGGTGACCCGGATGCGGCCGCCGCCTATGGAGGTGCCGATGTATGTATACTCCTTCCCGTCCTCCCCCTGTACGTAGACCCTGGCGGTGTTGGGATGCTCCGGCTCCTCGCTGCTGAAGAACACGGGGATGTCCACGTCCGCTTCCTTCGCCAGGAGCTTGGCGTATCGAATAGTGCCCTGGTCCGGGTTCACACCCAGGATGCCCGCCACAATGGCGGTGTCCGTGCCGTGGCCCCGGCCCGTTTCGGCAAAGGAGCCGTAGAGGGTCACCCGGGCGGCCTTCACCTTGCCGTTCACCAGGCGGTTCGCCACCTGGCCGATGCGCACCGCGCCGGCCGTATGGGAGCTGGAAGGGCCGATCATCCGCGGCCCGATGATGTCGAAGAGACTGATGCTCATGGGGTTCCTTTCATAAAGCACACAAAATCCTTTATACAGTATACCATGCCGTACCTCAGAAAAAAAGGGTGAAACTTGTTCCTGTGTCAAATATTTCGTTGCCGTTCCAAAAAAGCAAGACCCCGAAGCCATAGGACGACGGGGTCGATATATGCTGTTGCATCCTGAGGATGCCTAAGATCCTTCGTTAGTTCAGGATCTCCTTGAGGGACTTGCCGGCCTTGAAGGAGGGGGCCTTGGAAGCGTTGATGCTGATGACTTCCCCGGTCATGGGGTTGTGACCCTTGCGGGCAGGACGATCCTTCGCCTCGAAGGCGCCGAAGCCCACCAGAGAGACCTTCTCGCCATTCTTCAGGGTTTCCATAATGGTATCCAGAACGCCGTTGACGACCTTGTCCACATCCTTGCGGGAAACGGCGGTTTTTTCAGCTACGACAGCAATAAGTTCAGCCTTGTTCATGAGTGTTCCTCCCATTTTCTTTTTTTCGAACGGGTCTTATTTTAACAGTGATGGCAGACAAAATCAAGACCCTATTTGAGAAAAATTAATGGAATTCCGTTGTTTTTGCAGCGTTCCAGTATTCGTCCATTTCCGCAAGCGTCATTTCCGACAGCTTTTTCCCCGCAGCCTCTATGTTTTTTTCCATCTGTTCGAACCGAGAGATGAACTTGTCCGTGGCCTTATGAAGGGTCTCCTCCCCATCGAAACCCAGCAGCCGGCAGACGTTCATGGCGGCAAAGAGCAGGTCTCCCATCTCCTTTTCCACGTCTTTGCCCTGGGCCATGGAGACCTTGAGCTCCTCCGTCTCCTCCCCGATCTTGTAGAACGCGTCGGCAGCCGTATCGAAATCGAAGCCCACCTTCCGCGCCTTCTTCTGCACCTTCTCGCAGCGCAGCAGGGCCGGGAAGCTCCTGGGCACGCTCTTGAGGGAGGCGGTCACGGTCTGCTGTCCCTTCTCCTTCTGTTTGAGGGCGTCCCAATTCTTCAGGACCTCCTCGCTGGAACTGACGTGAACGGAGCCGAAGACGTGAGGATGGCGATAGATCAGCTTGCGGACGATCTCGGTGGTCACGTCCCTGTCGTCATACCGCCCCTGTTCCTCGCCGATGATGGGATGGAACAGCACATTCATCAGCAAGTCGCCGCATTCCTCCACCATGTGCTCGTCGCTGCCCTCGTCGATGGCGTCCATGAGCTCGTAGCACTCCTCCCGAAGGTCCTTCTTCAGGCTTTCGTGGGTCTGTTCCCGATCCCAGGGACAGCCGTCGGGCGCCCGAAGGCGCCGCATCACGGTCAACAGGTCCTCATACCCGTAGGTCTGCTTCTTGTCAAAGGGCAAAGCGGGTACGTACAGCACGGTGGACGCAAAGAAGCTCTTCTCCCGGTCCAGAGCATATAGGGGCAAGGTGCGCCTGATATAGGCTCCGGAGGGCTGCTGTATGGCCAGGGTGACGGGATGCTCGTCCGGATAGAACCGCTGCAGCTTTAGCTTGACCTCTCCGGCCAGCAGCGGGTTGTCCAGCTCCGAAACGTACAGCGCTGCATCCGTGTCCATGTTCTGCGGCAGGTCGTTGGCTGTGTACACCTGCCCCTCCGCTGCCTCCGGGAACGCCGCCGTATAGTACGGGACGCCGGGCAGCTGGATCAGCTCGAATCCCTTTTGCGCACAGGCCTTTTCTATGCTGGGCAGCTGGCTGAAGCACCCCCCGCCCATGACGGCGTAGACGGCAGAGCCGCCGGAGGTGAGCCTGTCCGCGATGGCAGCGTTGAGTTCGTCGTAATCGGACGCCCCCGCATAGAGATCGTCCATGGAAACGAAGGGCAGCCCTGCCTCCAGCACGGGGCGGGCTGAAGGGTGCTCCTGGGTCTGCAGATACAGCTTGGTCGCCGATTCCACAGCTTTCCAGGCAGAGAGCGTCAGCGTGTCGGGGGTACTCAAGGGAGCAATGGTCAATGTTTTTTTCATATCGTCAATCCTTGCGCAAGAATCGTTTGATGCGGCCGCCGCCGGGGATGCTGTCCAGCTCCTCCGCCGTAAAGAGCTCCGTCATCATGGCCATGAGGAAGAATACGCCCACGCCCACCAGGACGGAGGCGATGGTGGTGATCATGCCGGGTCGGATGGCATGCAAACCCAAATAGGCAAAATGCACGGCCGCGCCCATAGCCAGCGAACAGACCAGGGGCTTGAGGAACATATTCCAGACCCGGACCCTGAGGCCGGTCAGCCGCAGGACCAGCACCATGTCGAGGATGCCCGCCACCCCGTAGCAGACCACGTTGGAGATGGAGGCGCCCAGGATGTTTACCTTCGGCATGGACAGAAAGATATAGTTGGAGACTACCTTCAATATGCCGCCCGCCAGCAGGCTCCACACGGGCCAGCTCTGCCGCCCCATGCCCTGCAGGGCTCCCGTCATGGTCTGGACCAGGGAGATGAAGATGACGCTGAGGGACGCCACCCGCATGATGCTGGTGGCGATAGCCAGGGATTCGGGCTGGATGCTGCGGAAAAGCATCTGGATGATGGGGCCGCCCAGTGCGAACAGGCCCACAGCGCAGGGCATACCGATGGCCATGGAGAGCTTGAGGCCGAGGCCCGCGAAATGGTGCATCCCCTCCCGGTCCCTTCTGGCCCGAGCGCCGGAGATGGCGGGCACGATGGACATGGCGAGGGCCGTGGTCAGGGAGGCGGGCAGATTGATCAGGGAACGGACGTTGGTGGAAAGGGCCACGTACCGCTGGTTGACGGCGGCCTCGTCCATATACCGGCCCATGCAGGCGAAGATCATCTTCACGTCCAGCATGCTGGTGATGGGGATGATGGACGCGCCAAGGGTGATGGGGATGGCGATCCGAAGGAGCTCGGGGATCACGGGCCTGTCGTCCGCCGGGGTGCGGCTGGCGTCGATAGGCATGTACAGCCGCCGATTCCGGATGCGGAAGGCCATGACCACCAGAAGAGCTACGAATTCAGACACGGTGATGCCCAGGAGCAGCCCCGCCGCGCCGTATTCCGGCCCCCGGGATATCCAGCGAGCGGCCAGCATGAGCCCTACTACGCATTTGATCACCTGCTCCGTCAGCTGGGATAGGCCTGTGCCCGTCATATGCTGGGCGCCCTGCAGATACCCTCGATAGGCGCACATGCAGGAGACGAAGAACAGGGCCGGCGCCAGGGAGGTGAAGGAAAGGATATAGGAATCGTCCTTGCCCAGGACGCTGTTGGCGAAGAAGCTGGCCCCGAAGTACAGGACGGCCGTGGTCACCAGGCCCACGACGGCCAGCAATATGAGCGCCCGCCGGAACACGCGCCGAGCCCCGGCGAAATCGCCCGTGCTGAAGCGCTCGGACACCATGCGGGAGATGGCGGTGGGCACGCCGGAGGAGGAGATGATCAGCAGCCAGGAATAGAACGGGAACACGACCTCATAGTAGACCATGCCCGCTTCGCCGATGATATCATATGCCCAGATGCGGATGAACACGCCGATGATCTTGCACAGGACTCCGGCAAAGGCAAGGATGGCTGCTCCCGCAACAAAGGATGTCTTCTTCGTCTGTTCCATAGGATTTAGTATACAACCATGTCCGGGGACTTGCAACGGGTTTTATGGGGATAATGTGATGCCCCGGACCAAAATGGGCAGGTTCTCCCCATAGATCTCTTCGAATTGCGACAGCGGCAGGGGGTTCTCTCCCTTTCCGGCCTCGATGGTGAACCCAGGACGGCCCCAGGTCTCTATGAACCAATCATTGTACCCTGCGTGACCGCTTTCGTAGGGCGTGCTCTGCAGGGTGTACCCGCTGCTTTGGCTCATGGCCTCCCCGATCCTTTGAGCGTCCGGCGCTGTGTCGTCGTACTGCCAATAGATGGTCTTGCCCTGGGTGTGGTAGGACAGGGTCAGGGAGAAATCGTTTGCTTTGGTCCAGTCCGCCATAGCCCGGTTCTCCGGCGTGATCAGCGGCGCGCTGCCCACGTAGTCCCGGGGACCGGGCCGGGTGTATCCCTGATCGAACTTGATTCGCCGGGCCACGTCCCACCCTGCCGGGTACTGCAGATTCAGGTCTACGCCAATGATGTTGCTCTTCCACCCCTCCGGGAACGGGATATCGCGGTAATACGAGGCCAAGGCGCTGGCCTGCCCGTAGAAGCTATCCTGGGGGCTCAGCGCACCGGTGACCAGGTCCACCCCGTCCGGATTGACCAGGGGCACCATATGAAGGGTCGCCGTCTCGTACAGTTCCCTGGCCGGTAAGCCGCCGATGAAGCTCTCATGGACGAAGGCGGCTGCGTATTCCTCCAGAAAGCGAAGCAGCAGCGGCACGGTGATCCATTCGTTGGCATGGTGGGCGGCATTATACCCCACCCGCTTGGTGCCGGTGCCTATGGATACTGCCTGGATGCGGCGCCCCATCACGCTGCGCCCGATCTCATGGAGCGATAGAAAGGGATACCGCATGACCAGCCCCTTGAGCATCAGCCCGGTGAGGAGGCTGGAATAGGGGATCGTATGGGTCACCACCGGGAAGCCGAGGGGGATCGTCAGCGTGGAGCCGATGGAAAGCCCTTCCGGGTCCAAAGCAGGGTTAGCCGTCCGCAGCGCTTCCATGGTGGTGCCGTACCGCTTCGCCAGCTGATAGAGGGTATCCCCCGCCGTGATCCGATGGAGGGTATAGCCGGTGATGTAGGGATAGAGGGCCGCCCAGGTCAGCTTCCCGGCGACACCGTCCGCGGCAAGGCCTTGGTCCCGCTGGAATTGCTGCAAGGCTTTGGCCGTCCGTCTTCCAAATATCCCGTCCGCATTCCCCGGCTCCAGGCCCGCCCGAGCCAGGGCGTATTGCAGGAGCTTTACCGCATACCCCTCCATCCCATACTTTAGAGCTTTCATCTCCCTCTCCTTTCTGGTTTATCCCTGCAGCAGATCGTCCGCCAGCCCTTCGATCCAGGCCGCCAATGCACGAATGCTTTCCTCCGCCAGCACGTCCCGGCCGACGACTTCCGTAAAAGATGCCCCGGCTTTTCGTTTCAACGAACGGCGATACCCTTTGTTCCCGTCCCGAACCAAGGCCATGGCCCCCAGCATACTGACGCCGTAGCTCACGTAGTAGAAAGGGAATTGGAAGGTATGCCCGATCTCGGTCCATTCCCTGCCCTCGTAACCAAACAGTCTATCGAAGCCGTACTCTTTCGAAAGCTCACCGTATAGGCGATTGAGCGATTCCACAGTGGGGTGCTCCAGCCCATAGGCCCGCTGCTGGAATTCGTCCTCCATGAACCCGGACAGGATGGCGTACAAGGCGTTCATGAGCCAGCAAAGGCGGGCCATCAGCAGCTCGAACCCCTGGGCGTCCGTCTCGGCCAGATCCAGGTCCTCCGAGGCATAGTAGGTGCCCTCCGGGTTGGTATAGTAGCTGAGAAAGTGTCCGAACTCGTGGATCACGGTGAAGACAGAGGAGGCGTCGTCCGCCCACTGGGTGAACAAAAAGGGGCATCTGTAGATGGAAAGATAGGTGGTGAAGCTGCCCTGCAGCTTATGCTCGGAGGGCTGGCTGTCGTAAAGGCCCAACTTGATCATATACCGCCAGGCTTCCCCCGCGCCGGGCACGGCACGTTCCGCCGCCTGCTCCATGGCAGCCATAAACTGCTCCTCCGAAAAGGAGGCCCCACTCAAATACCGAAGATCGTTTTCACAACGCTCCCGCAAGCGGACGTATAGGGGCACGAAGACCTGCTTCACGATCTTGGCGGCAGCCAATGCCTGCTCCGGCGTATA
>CACXNN010000067.1 GCA_902768995.1 uncultured Eubacteriales bacterium
CAGGTACATGCGGACGGGGTCGTCGATGTTGATGCCCTCGGTGACGGAGAGGATGGTCTCCACCTCGGCGATCTCCTCGTTGATGTCCTCGGGGACCTCTACCTCCTCCACCACGTCGATGTTCTGCTCCTCGATGGCCTCGTAGAGCTTCTCCACGGCCTCCTGGTCCAGCTCCAGCTCCTGGAGCGCGTCCATGATCTCCTTGTAGCTCAGTACGCCCTTCTGCTTGCCCGTTTCCAGCAGCTCGTTGATCCGCTGCTTGGGGTCCTTGGTGGGGGTGGTCTTCTTGTTGGTTTCGCTCATATTCGTCTCCTTATTTTTTAGCCCGTATCAGGTCTGTGATCTGCTTGAGAAGCGCGGCGCGCTCCCCCTCGCTCAGGTCCGTCCGTTTCAATTGGTGCTGCAGGTCGCCGAGCCTGTCCTCCTGCTCCAGCTGCCGCAGCCGTTTTAAGCAATCCAGAGCCGTTTTTTCCGGCTCCACCATGTTCTGCTCATCTCGTATCAACGCGGTGAGCTTTTCCGCGTCCTGGCGCTCCTGGGCCCCCACATAGGCAGCCAGGGAGAAGCCCGGCTGATCGAGGGCGGCGAACAGGGCCCCGTAGGGCTCCGGCAGCGTCTCCCCCGCCTTCTCCGCCTTCAGCAGGGCGCAGGCCCCCCTGTCCTTCACGGCGCAGGTGAGCATGGTCCGGATCAGCAGCTCCTTCTGGTCCTCGTCCTGGACGCTGCGGCGGCGGAAGGTCCCCCGGGAGAAGCGCAGAGGCTTTTCGGTGTACCCCTCGCCCCGCTTGCCCTGCTCCCGCAGGGATTCGATCTCGTAGCCCGTCTTCTGGGCGATGAGCTTGTAGTATCGCTCCTGTTCCACGGGCTGGAGGGTCCCCACGAAGGCGCAGGCCTTCACGGCGAACTGCTCCCGGCCGTTCTCGTTGGAAAGGTCGTATTCCCTGGCCATGGCCTCGATCTTGAAGGCGTTGAGGGAATAGGCGTTATTCTTCAGGGCGTCGAACCCGGCCTTGCCGTAGATCTGGACGTACTCGTCCGGATCGAGATCATCCGGGAACACGATGACCCGCACGGAGAGCCCCTCGTGGGACAGTATCTCCAATCCCCGTATAGTGGCATTCTGCCCGGCGGCGTCCCCGTCGTAGGCGATGTAGACCGTGTCCACGTACCGCTTCAACAGCCGCGCCTGCTGCTCCGTCAGGGCCGTGCCCAGGCTGGCCACGGCGTTGGTGACCCCGGACTTATAAAGGCCGATCACGTCCATATACCCCTCGACCATGATGAGGTCGGTGAGCTTCGCGCCCTTCTGCAGAAACAGCCCGTACAGGTTCTTCCGCTTGTTGTAGATGGGCGTGTCGCCGGTGTTGATATACTTGGGTTTGCTGTCGTCCAGCACCCGGCCGCCGAAGCCCAGCACCTGGCCGCCGATGCCCTGGATGGGGTAGATGAGCCGGTTCCGGTAGGCGTCGTACACCCGGCCGGAGGTGGGGTTCTTCACCAGCAGGCCCGCGTCCAACAGCTCCTTCTCCGAAAAGCCCTGGCCTTCCAGGTGCTTCTTCAGGTTGTCCCAGCCCTCGGGGGCGTACCCGATGCCGAAGCGCAGGATGATGTCCTTCACGAGGCCCCGCTTCTGGGCGTAGTCCCTTCCGGGCTGCCCCGCCGGCCCCAGCAGCTGCTCGCAGTAGAACCGGGCGGCGGCCTTGTTGGCGGCGTAAAGCCGCTCCCGATAGGCTCGCAAACGGATGAGCTCCTTGTCGTTCTTCTCCTCGGGCAGCTCCATGTGGGCCCGCTCCGCCAGGAGCTTTACCGCCTCAAGGAAGGTGAGATGCTCCATATCCATGATGAACTGGATGACGGTGCCGCCGGCATGGCAGCCAAAGCAGTAGAACAGCTGTTTATCGGGGGACACGGAAAAGGACGGAGTCTTCTCCCCATGGAGCGGACAGCAAGCCCAGAGCTTGCGGCCCTTGGGCTTCAGCGTCACGTAGGAGGATACCACCTCCGTTATCTCGTTCTTGGACAGAAGCTCGTCCATCCATTCCTGCGGAAATGCCAATCCGATGCCTCCGAAATCTATGGGCGGTCTAATTCCAGGCCGCCGGTACGAACAGCCGCTGGTACTCGTGGATGGCGTAGGTGTCCGTCATGCAGGCGATGTAGTCCGCCGCGATGCGCTGGGCTCCGTCCTCCTCGAGATGGAGCAAAAACTCCTTGGGCAGCAGCTCGATATGCTCTAAGTAGTAGGTGTACAGGGCCTCCACCACCCCTCGGGCTTTCTCGTCCTCCCGCTTGGCGATGGGGTTGAAGTACACGTTCTCGTACATGAAGTTCCGCAGCAGGTCAAACTCCCCCGCCGCCTCCGCCGTGAAGGCCACCTTGGGCTTCCCCATACTCTCCTGAAGCACGTCCAGGATCATGCTGTTGATCCGCTCGCTGTGGGTGTTTCCGAAGCGCTTGCGGCAGCTTTCGGGGATGTCCTCGGCCCGCAGGACCCCAGCTCGGACCGCGTCGTCGATGTCATGGTTCACGTAGGCGATCCGATCGGAGAGGGACACCACCTTCCCCTCCATGGTGGCGGGATGGCACTTCTTGGGGTGGTTCACGATGCCGTCCCGGACCTCGAAGGTCAAATTCAGCCCCTGGCCGTCGTTCTCCAGCTTGTCCACCACCCGCAGGCTCTCCTGGTTGTGGCTGAACCCGCCGGGGACCAGCCGGTTGAGGACGCCCTCGCCGGTGTGACCGAAGGGGGTGTGGCCGAGATCGTGCCCCAGGGCGATGGCCTCGGTCAAGTCCTCGTTGAGCCCCATGGCCCGGGCGATGGTCCGGGCGATCTGGGACACCTCCAGGGTGTGGGTGAGCCGAGTCCGATAGTGGTCGCCCAGGGGCGCCAGGAACACCTGGGTCTTGTGCTTCAGCCGGCGGAAGGCCTTGCAGTGCAGTATCCGATCCCGATCCCGCATGAAGCAGGTGCGGATCTCGCAGGGCTCGATCTCCCGGGCCCTCCCCCTGGTATTTTTGGACAGGGTGGCATAGGGAGAGAGCGTCTGCTCCTCCCAGGCTTCCCACCGGGACCGTACGGAATCCTCTGCCATACCCGCCTCCAAAAGAGTTCACTGATAATTCATATACGCCGGTTTTTGCCTTTTTCCTTTTTGTTTTTTGTTTTTTTGCCAAATTGGCCTGGAAAAGAAAAAGCCGGGGCCTAAGGCTCCGGCTGCTCCTGGTTCGGTTCCGATCATGCCTGGGGGATATAGTAGATGTCGTGGTTCTTTCGCGACTGACCCAGGCCCTTCTCGCTGACCAGCTTGCCGTTGAAATACATGTCCGCCGTGCCGCCGCCGTCCAGGTTGTAGGCCCGCACGCAGCCCAGGGAATACATCAGCTTGGACAGGCTTTCCATATCGAGGCAGGTGTCGTCCTTGGGCTTCTTATAGGGTGGAACGTACACGAAGCAGTAGTGCCCCGGCTCGAAATACCCCACAGCGTTGCGAATGTTGGCCCGGCCGACCTTCTTGGGATCGCTGAAGGAGGTCTTCGGCTGCCCGTTTTCGTCCAGCAGCTCCGGCCCGAAGCCCAGGATCTGCCACACCTCAGGGTCGGAAAGCAGCTGCTCCACCGGCGTGTTCTTGCCCACGTAGGTCTCCATATGGCCGTCCCGATAGATGACGCCCACGTCGAATCTGGTATCGTGCTTCTTCTGAAGCACCTCGCCGTTGCGGGTGACCAGGCCGCCGTCCTTATACCGGGTCAGAGTGAAGTCCCCCGACACGGCGAAGATGGCGCCCTGCTTCTTGGCTATGTTCGCCAGCCAGTCGTTGTCCCACTTCTTCTCCCAGGATACGGCGGGGGCGCTCCGAAAGTCCTCCATGTCCTGGAAGTACACGTCCGCTATTACATAATTGTAGGTATGATCGGTGATGGTCTTGGAATCGTCCACCCTGCGTTCGATAAAGATCGCGATCTTTTCAGACTGGTAGCTGTTCTCCGTGAGCACCGGGCCCCCGGTGACGAACTTGTCCGCGAACTTCCCGTCCAGCACCCCCAGCTTGGGCGCCGGTGTGGCCGTAGGCTCCGGGGTCGGTTCCGGGGTGGGTTCCGGCGTGGGGGCTTTGGTCACGGGAGGCTCCGTGGCGGTTTTCGTGGCGGCCGCGATGACCAGCTTCTGCTGCCCCTGGGGGGTGGCTTCAGGCACGCTGGCCTGTCCCACGGCGATTTGGGATGGAGCCGGCTCCACCGCCTGGGCGGCGTCTCCCTTGCCGCACCCGATCAAAAGCAAGGCGCACAGGAGACAAACGATGAGCGTACGTATCTTCAACAAAGGATTCCGCCTTTCGTCAAATTCTTGTCCCTATTGTACAGGATATGTGCAACGAAAAAGCGGATAAGATATCAACAAATTATGAACAAAACGAAAGCCCTGTCAAATGCTGGCAGGGCTTTTCCATTCATTTCAAGTTCACCTTATAGATGGTGTAGTCCGTCTCGTAGGTGTATCGTCCGACCTTCTCCGAATACGGACCCAGGACGGTGGTATGGAAGCAGAGGTAGTAGGTCCCCGGATCGAGTTCGTCCAGGAAGTTGATCCCTACGTCGCTATGGAGCTTTTCGAAGGTATCGGAATAGACGTCCACCCCCGCCACGCTCACCTGGTCCGAAGCGGTGAGGATGTTCAAGGGCCGCTGCCACGTGTATGTCGTCTTGAACAGGAGCCCGTTTGACATGGTTTCTATGAGGGGCGTCCCGTCTGCCGCCACGCCGTCTTCGTTCAGGCTGTGGACCATATGGGTCACCCGGCCGGGATAGACCGTACCTTCGCTCTTCACAGCCATGGCGGGAACGGTTTGGGGCGTGAGGACGTTGACCTTGTTCAGGGGGAACGTCTTGCTTTTGCCGTCCACCTCCGCCGTGAAGGTCCCATGCTTCACCTCCAGCTCCTCTCCGTTGATCCAAAGGAAGCACTCCCGGGCGGAATAATAGTAGGGGCCGCCCGTGATGCGCGTTTGAATCTCCTCCAAGGTCAGGGCTGGAATGATATCGTCTGAGCCCCCGTTCCCCAGCACGATCTTGCCGGAGGTCATGGCGAGGGGCCTGTTGTCGAAGGCCGGGGATTTGCCGAAGGCGATGGTGTTCCCGTGGTGATAGACCACGTTGATCCGCTCCGTGTCCGCGCCCTGGGTCATCCAGAGGATGCGGCCGTTCTCATAGTAGAACAGCTCCGGGGACGGCTCCCCGTCGCCCACGTTCAGGGCCAGCACGTAGACTGAATCCGGCGGCGTGCCGTCCGTATGCTCTGCATCGCTGGCCACGCCGCAGATCCACAGCTCGTCATGGATATGCTCGCCGCTGACCAACAGGGCCCGGCGGACGGCCTCGGCGTACTGCTGCACAGCCGCCTCCCCGTACCAGTCGTCGGTAAAGTCCCGAATCAGGGGCTGGTTTTGGGACAGCCAGTACTCCACGCCCTGGACCTCCGCAATGGGCGTCGGCTGGGGCGTTACAGTATTTTGCACGGTCCCGACCGTGGGCAGCTCCGTTTCCATATCCACGTCCACAGGCCCCTCCTCCGTCTCGAAGCGAAGGGTGTGAGCTTCCATGACGGCATCCCAGCTTCCGGCGGGCACGGTCACCAGGAAGCATTCCCGGGCCGCGCCGGGGTAGACGCTGTCGGCGGCGGAAAGGCGGCTCTGCACCTCGATGATGGAGGCGGCCATGCTGAACTCGATATCCGTTCCCTTTTCCTTGCCCACCACGGCGCCCCGTTTCACATGGGGAACTCCCGGCTCGGCGACCATGGGTTCCGTGCCGTAGAGGAAGTGGCGCTGATCTAGCTCCATATAGCTGTCCTCCAAAGGATGCACGGCGTGGTTGGGGCCCTGGCCGCTGCCCTCCGTGGCCCAAAGCACGTCGCCGTTCTCCTGGACGCAGTAGAGCTCCGGCCCCTCGTTCCGGTCAAAGGCGTGTCGGGCAAGAACGTAATACCCATCCACGGCATTATTCCCTGCTACCCGAGGTTTGATGGCGCAGAGCCACAACTCCTTTGGCTCTGTCTCGCCCTTGTTCTGGAGGTAGCGCAGGATACCCTGATACAGCGCCTCGTATTTCTCCCGGTTCTCGAAGTCGAAAGATTCGCTCAGAGCGATGACCTTAGTGTCTCCCTTCCATTCTCCGGGGGTGGGCTGGGCCATGGGTATGGGTGTAGGCTGATCCATGGGCACAGGCGTGGGCTGGGCCATCTGAGGTGTGCTTGTAGCTTCCCCCGGCGCCGCGGCGTTGGACTTGTCGCTCCTGCCTCCGCCCATAACGCCTATCAGAACGATCACGAGACAGGCAGCCGCAGCCAGAAAACTGATGGCACCGGCGAAGACGCCCGTGGCCGTGGGCCGCTTTCCGGATCGCACGCCTGCCTGCTCCATGGTTTTTTTCAATCCGCTCTCGAAAGAAGCGGGCATTTCGGGAAATAGATCGTTTTGCAGTCTGTCGTCAAAATCCTTTTTCTTCATC
>CACXNN010000068.1 GCA_902768995.1 uncultured Eubacteriales bacterium
GCCAAGGGCGTCATCCATAAGAATGCCGCCAACCACAAGAAGGCTCAGCTGGCCGGCAAGCGCGCGTCCGCCAATTAACCCCAAACGTATAGATTCTGTGCGGCCCCTTTCCTGTTGAAAGAGGGCCGTTTTTTATGGACAAGGGAGGCATGAACCATGGCCATGGACGGTCTTTCCCTCCACGCCATGCTGTGGGAGGCCCGGGGCCTTTTGGGCGCTCGGGTGGACAAGGTGCAGCAGCCGGACAAGGATACGCTGCTCCTCTCCTGCCACGGCAGCGACTGCGGACGGGTGAAGCTCCTCGTCAACATCCATAACGAAAACGGGCGCATCGCCCTGACCCGGGACACGGCGGAGAACCCCGCCGCCGCCCCTGCCTTTTGCATGCTCCTGAGGAAGCGGCTCATCGGCAGCCGGATCACGAAGATGGAACAGGCGGGCCTCGATCGGACCGTCCGCTTCTCCTTCTCCGGCCGGGACGAGCTGATGGACGAGAGCGTCTGCTCCCTGGTGGTGGAGCTCATGGGCAAGCACGGCAACGCTTTTCTGCTGGACGAGAACGACGTGATATTGGACTGCCTCCGGCACATCGGCGTGGGGGCCGAGGCCCTCAGGGTATGCCTGCCCAACGTGAAATACGAGGCCCTGCCGCCTCAGGAGAAGCGGGACCCCCTGGCCGCCTCCCTGGAGGAGCTGGGCGCGGTGGATTCCCCCCGGGCCCTGATGAACGGGTATATGGGTGTCTCCCGGCAGATCGCCGCCCTTCTTTTGCCCGACGGCTTGGACAAGGAGCAGCGGGGACAGTATCTGTTCGACACCTTCCAGGCTTTGAAGGAAGGCCGGTTGGCCCCCCACCTGGTGCCGGGGATCGGCCCCGCCCCCTTCCAGCCCCTTTTCCGGGAGGACGCCGTCCCCTTCCCCACCCTGTCGGCGTGCTACGACGCCTGGTACCGGGAGCGGGACGTGCGCATCCGCATGCTCCGGGAGACCGGGTCCCTCCGGGCCACCCTGGAGCACGCCCTGAAGCGGTGCGAGAACAAGATCAGCGCCTTCTCCAACGACCTTTTGAGCGAGGAGGAGGAAAACCGGCTCCGACTCAACGGGGAGCTGCTGCTCTCCTTCCACGGGGAACGGCCCAAAGGCGCGGACACCGTGGCCGTGGAGAACTACTACGAGTACCCGCCCGTGAAGGTGACGGTGCGGCTGGACCCGTCCCTGTCCGTGCCGGAGAACGCCGCCCGATACTTCAAGCGGTATCAGAAGCTGAAGGCCGCCCGGGCCTACGCCGAGGGCGAGATGGGGAAGCTCCGAGAGGAGCAGCTCTACCTGCAGAGCCAGCTGCTGGCCCTCAATAACTGCGAAAACGGGGACGACGTAGCCGAGATACGGCAGGAGCTGATCCGAGAGCGATACATTCGCCCCGCCGTCACCAAAGGCGCGGCGAAGGCCAAGGCGACGAAGTCCATGCCCCTGGTGTTCCTGTCCTCCACGGGGCTTGCCATCTACGTGGGCAAGAACAATGAGCAGAACGATCGGCTCACCCGCAGCGCGCCTCCCGACGCCCTGTGGCTCCACGTGAAGGACGCCGCCGGGTCCCACGTGATCGTGGACAGTAAGGGCATGCCGGACAAGCAGACCCTGCTGGAGGCGGCCACGTTGGCGGTCCATTTCAGCAGCCAGCGGAACGGGGCCAGCGTGCCCGTGGACTACGTGCCCCGGCGGTACGTGAAGAAGCCCTCGGGGTCCAAGCCCGGGTTCGTCATCTTCACCAACCAGCGGACGGTGCTCATCACCCCCGATCCGAATCTGATAGCGACCCTGAAGAAGGGGATCAAGGAGATATAGAAAATATGAAGCTTTTGATCGCATCCAACAACGCCCACAAGGTCCGGGAGATCGAGGAGATCCTCTCCGGCTACTTCGACGAGATGGTGACCATGAAGGAGGCTGGCCTCGACATCGACGTGGTGGAGGACGGCAAGACCTTCCGGGACAACGCCGTGAAAAAGGCCACGGAGATCCTGGAAAAAAGCGGCTACGACGCCACGCTGGCGGACGATACAGGCCTGTGCGTGGACGCCCTTCACGGGGCGCCGGGGGTCTACTCCGCCCGCTACGCCGGGGAAGCCCACGACACTGCCGCCAACAACGCCCTGCTCATGGAGCACATGAAGGACGTGCCCGACGAGCAGCGGACCTGCCGGTTCGTCACCTGCATCGCCCTCGCCCGCAGGGGCCGGCCCGTGCTGGTTGTGGAAGGCAAGGCCGAGGGCATGCTCCTTCGGGCTCCCGCCGGGGAGAACGGCTTCGGGTACGATCCCTACTTCTTCTATCCCCCCCTCCATAAGTCCTTCGCGGAGCTCACGGCTCAGGAGAAGAACAGCGTCAGCCACCGCCGGGCGGCCCTGGACGCCCTCAGGAAGGCCTTGGACGCGGAGAACACCGCCCGATGAGGATCGGCGTCTTCTCCGACAGCCACGGGGACATCTCCTTCGCCCGGCGCTTCTTCGACCGGATGGCGCCTCTGGACTGCATCTTCCACCTGGGGGACTACGCCAGCGACGGGGAAAAGCTCTCCAAGCTCTTCGGCTGCCCCCTGTACGCCGTGCGGGGGAACTGCGACTACCGGTCCGGGGAGCCCCTGGAGCGGCAGGTGGACCTGGGCGGGAAGCGGTTTTTGCTGCTCCACGGCCACCAGTATTATTCTTACAGCAGCCTCCTCTATCGGGGCGAGGAGGTCCACGCGGACATGGTCCTCTACGGTCACACCCACATGCCCGACCTCTCCGCCGACGGACCACGGCTGATCCTGAACCCGGGCTCCCTGTCACGGCCCCGGGGCGGGTCCGTGGAGAGCTGCGCCCTGGTGCTCCTCGAGGGGAAGGATATGACCGTCCGCTTCGTCAACGCTGACAACGAGCCCCTGACCAGGTAATAAAATGTTCATCTTTCCGGCACAAAAGTTTGTCATCTCTGCCATTGACAGGTGCATGGTCGGGGGGGTAAACTTATGCCATGCTTTTTACCGATGAGGTGTATATATATGCGTAAAAATGTCGTCGCCTTCCTGTTGGTCATCGCCTTTATCCTGGTGCTCCTGCCCACCCCCAGCGCCCGGGCGGACGGTTTTGACGTGAGCTCGCTGCACGAGCGCTACGCCATCTTGGTCAACGCCGACGATCCCACCACCGCCCTCTACGGCATCGAGAAGAACGCCGACGCCAAGTGCTCCACGGGCAGTACCATCAAGATTTTGACCTGCATGCTGGCCATCGAATCGGACCGGCTGGACGAGGTGGCCACCGTCTCCGACAACGCGGTCAATTTCAATAAGAAATACAACTCCCTCATGGGCATCGAAGCCGGCGAGAAATGGACCGTCAAGGACCTGCTGTACGGCCTCATGCTCCCCAGCGGCAACGACGCCGCCATCGCCATCGCCGAGCAGCTGGCCGGGTCCACCAAGGCCTTCGCCGCCAAGATGAACGAGAAGGCCGCGGAGCTGGGCATGGCCAGCTCCCACTTCACCACCGTCCACGGCAAGGACGACGGCAAAGCGGACAACCCCAAGAACTATTCCACCGCCCGGGACATGGCCCTTCTCACGGCCTGGGCCCTGCAGAACGAGACCTTCCGGCAGATCGTGAGCACCACCACCTACACCTGCTCCGACACCAGCGGCCAGCACACCATCACCCTGCAGAACACCAACCGGCTGTTGATCGACGCGGAGTCCGACGGCACCTATACCCCCATCAGCTGCCTCTATCCCGACGCCATCGGCGTGAAGACCGGCGACACCAACTCGGCGGGCAAGTGCTTCGTGGCCGCCGCCTCCCGGGGCGGGGTCACCCTGATCGCCGTGCTCCTGGGCGGCACGTTGGACGACGCCGACTATCTGGCCCGGTCCGCCAACATGAACGCCAAGACCAAGGACCCCTACAACGCCCAGCGGTTCCAGGACGCCATCGCCCTGTTCGACTACGGCTTCAAGCAGATGTCTCAACTGCTGACGGTCCAGGACCTGGTGGACATGGGCATGCCGGTGTCCTTCCCCGTCCAG
The DNA here is from genome assembly GCA_902768995.1 of uncultured Eubacteriales bacterium. GTDB lineage: Bacteria > Bacillota > Clostridia > Christensenellales > CAG-138 > RUG472. The sequence continues at coordinate 4,064 of CACXNN010000068.1, forward strand.
GTCCAGAACGCGGCCAAGAACGACCCGGAGGGTGGGCTCTTGACCGTGTCCCCCAAGCTGGACTACACCCAGCAGATCCAGCTCATGAAGCCCTTCATGGACAAGCTCACCGAGAACATCACCACCATGGCCGAGACCAAGATCGGCACCCTGGTGGCCCCCATCAACGAGGGGGACGTGGTGGGCACCGTGGAGTATAAGGTGGGCGATTCCAAACTCTTCACCTCCAATCTCTACGCCAACCGGAGCGTGAAGGAGGGCATTTTAAGCAGCGAGCCGGTCAGCACCGCCCAGGTCGGCACAGACCAGCAGCCCCAGGTGTCCGCCGGGGCGCAGCTTCTCGGCGCCGCCTCCACCCTCACCGGGGAGCCCGTGAAGGAGAGCAATACGAAGAAGATCATCCTGATCGTCCTCATCGTCCTGCTGGCGCTGGCAGCCATCGCCTTCGTGGTCTTTTTGATCGTCGCCCGCATCCGCCGGGAGCGCCGCCGCAAGGCCCGGGCCGCCGCCCGCCGCAAGAAGAAGATGCAGCAGGAGCGCATCGCCCGGCAGCGGGCTGCCGAGCTGGATCGAGATAGATGATGCGCGCCCCCAAGAGCAAGTTTTCACGCCGTCTCGCGGCCCTTCTCGCCGCGGTGACGGCGTTTGTCGTTTTGCTGCCCACAAGTTTCGCCATGGACAAGCCGGATCTATCGAAGTTCCCCGAAAGCAACGTGATCCTGGCCTACGGGGACGACCCCACCACCAGCCTGAACGGCCTCGAAAAGAACGCGGACGAGAAGGCCTACCCCGCCAGCATCACCAAGGTGCTCACCGCCCTGGTGGCCCTGGAGCAGGGCAACATGGAGGATCTCGTCACCATCTCCGCCCACGCCGTGAAGCTATCCAGCGCCAACGCCAAGATCGGCGTGAAGGAGGGCGAGGTGTATCGGCTGCTGGACCTGATGTACGGCATGCTCCTCCCCTCGGGCTGTGACGCTGCTAAGGCCGTGGCGGAGCAGGTGGGTGGCTCGGAAAGCGGCTTCGCGGAGCTGATGAACGAGAAAGCCCAGGAGCTGGGCATGACCCACAGCCATTTCACCAACGCCTCGGGCCTCCACGACGACGACATGTACACCACGGCCCGGGATCTCGCCATTCTGGGGGCGGCGGCGGCGCAGAACGACACCCTCTGCGAGATGCTGACCACCAAGGAGTATACCATCACCGAAAGGACCAAGGGCCGCACCATCTCCGTCCGGAACATCGATAGGCTGGTGAACGAGCCCAAGCCCGGGGACTACGAGAAGGTCTCCGCCCTCTACCCCTGGTGCATCGGTGGCAAGACCGGCAGCACCAACGCCGCGGGCCGCACCTACATGGCCATGGCCAGGTATAGCGGCGTGACCCTGGTCTGCGTGCTCCTGGGGGACAAGGTCTCCACCTCTGGCACCAAGAACAGCAAGTATGACAAGATCATCGCCAACCGATTCCTGGAGGCCAAGAACCTCTTCGAATACGGTTACAGCTACCTCTTTCCCCTGGTGAACGTGCGCACCCTGAAAGCCGAGGGCCTGCCTGTGGAGTTCTCCCACCCGGTCCAGAAGGGTCAGGAGACCGTGCCCCTGCCCACGGTGGTGGAGGATATCGACGCGGTGGTGTCCATGTACTTGCCCGCCCGGCTGGCCCTCCAGTCCGGCAGCGGCGAGATACGGGTCCAGGTGGAGCAGCCGGAGGCCTCTGTGCCCGTTCACGCCAAGGACCCGGCGGGCCAAGTGTCCTACTACTACGAGGATCGGCTCCTGTTCACCCTGCCCCTCGTCTTCCAATACGGCCTGGAGCCGGACCCCACGGCGACCCCGGCTCCCATGCTGACGGTGGAAACCCGGCCCCTCCCCTCCCCCGGCGCCACCGCCGCCCCGGTGCAGGAGATCCCCTCCTCCCCGGAGGACGCTGAAACCGACGGCCCCACGAACCTTCTCTGGTTCGTCCTCCCGCCCCTGGTCCTGATCGGTGGCCTGTTCCTGTTCTTCCTCCTTCGGCGGAAAAAGAGATAGTTTTATGCAACAGAAAAGAGACCGGGAAAACGCCCGGTCTCCTTTGGTTTTGGCTTTTGCTTACAGATCGAACTGCTTGGTGATGATGTCCACGATCTCCTGGCCGATGCGCTTCTGGGCTTCCACCGTGGAGGCGCCGATGTGGGGCGTGCAGGACACCATGGGGTGGCTGTAGAGGGCCTTGTTCTGGGCGGGCTCGGAGGCGTATACGTCGAGGCCCGCGGCCCGGACCTTGCCGGACTCCAGGGCGGCCAGCAGGGCGTCCTCGTCGAGATTGGCGCCGCGGCTGGTGTTGATGATGCACACGCCGTCCTTCATCTTGGCGATGGTGTCGGCGTTGATGATGGCGCCGCCGTCCACCGCGGGGGCATGGACGCTGATGAAGTCGGACTCACGTAGTTGATGCCCAGCTGCTCCTCGATGCCGGGGATGTGGAAGATATCGAAGGCCACGACCTTCATGCCGATAGCCTTGGCCATGACGCCCAGGTGCTGGCCGATGCGGCCGAAGCCGATGATGCCCAGGGTCTTGCCCTGGAGCTCGATGCCCTTAGCGTAGGCTTTCTTCTCCCACTTGTCCTCCCGCATGGTGTGGCCGGCGATGGACAGGAACCGGGCGCAGGCGAACATGTGGCCCATGGCGAGCTCTGCCACGGACTGGGAGCTGGCCCGGGGGGTGTTGCGGACGGTGATGCCGTTAGCTTCGGCGTACTTCACGTCGATGTTGTCCACGCCCACGCCGCCGCGGATGACCAGCTTCAGCTTGCCCGCTTCCTTGGCCGCATCGATGTGGGGAGCGCGGACCTTGGTGGCGGACCGGACCACCAGCACGTCGTAGTTCTTTACGGCTTCCTTCAGGGCTTCGGGATCGTAGAACTGCTGATCCACCTGGCAACCCTTGGCTTCCAGCGCGGCCACCGCGCCCTTTTCCATACCGTCAGACGCAAGAATCTTGATCATTCCGAAATATCCTCCTTACGCGTTCTCCGCTTCGTACTTCTTCAGGAACTCCACCAGGGCCTCCACGCCCTCGATGGGCATGGCGTTGTACACGGACGCCCGAAGGCCGCCCACGCTCTTGTGACCCTTCAGGTTGTCGAACCCGGCCGCCTTGGTGGCCGCCACGACGGCAGCGTCCTTGTCCTTGTCGCCGGTGACGAAGGGGATGTTCATGAGGGAACGATCCTTCTTGTCCACGGTGCCCTGGAACATCTTGGAAGCATCCAGGAAGTCGTACATGACCTTGGCCTTGGCTTCGTTGACCGCCGCCATATGCTCGAGGCCGCCGTTCTTCAGCAGGTACTTGAAGACCTTGCCGCAGACGTAGATGGCCCAGCAGTTGGGGGTGTTGTACATGCTGCCGTTGTTCGAGTGAGTGTCGTAGCGCATGTAGATGGGGGTCTTGGGATCTATGTCCTCCCGGATCAGGTCCTCGCGGATGATGACGATGGCGAGGCCCGCGGGGCCGATGTTCTTCTGGACGCCGCCGTAGATGAGGCCGTAGTCAGCCACGTTGCAGGGGCGGGACAGGAACATGGAGCTCTGGTCGGACACCAGGATGTGGCCCTTGGTGTTGGGGAGCTTGTGCCAGGTGGTGCCGTGGATGGTCTCGTTCTCGCAGATGTAGACGTAATCCGCATCCTCGGGGATGTCGAGATCGGAGCAGTCGGGGATGTAGGCGTAGTTCCTGTCCTTGCTGGACGCGGCCACGATCACCTCACCGTACTTCTTCGCCTCGGCGATGGCCTTCTTGGACCAGGCGCCGGTCTCGATGTAGACGGCCTTGCCGTTCTTCATCAGGTTCATGGGGATCATGGCGAACTGGAGGGTGGCGCCGCCCTGGATGAAGAGGACCTTGTAGTTGTCGGGGATGCCCATGAGGGTGCGAAGGTCCGCCTCAGCCTCGTCGATGATCTGCTGATAGACCTTGGACCGATGGGACATCTCCATGACGCACATGCCGCTGCCGCGGTAGTTCATCATCTCGTCCCGGATCTCCTCCAGGACAGGCTCCGGCATGATGGCGGGACCGGCAGAAAAGTTATACACACGACCGTATTTCATGAATGAACCTCCTGTATTGATTTCTTACTTGAGTATACCACTTTTTTCCAGCGCGTCCAGAGATGGCGCACAAATATATGGTTTTCCGGCAGCCTTCAAGGCGTTGGCCGTATCCTTGAGGCCGCTGCCCGTGCTGATGACGGTGACGGTCTCATGGGAACGGATGATCCCCTGCTCCATAGCGGCCTTCACGCCCGCGGTAGCGGTGGCCCCGGCGGGCTCAGAGAACACGCCCTCGTTCCGGCCCAACAGCCGCATGGCGTTCAGGATGTCGTCGTCGCTGACGGCGATCCAGCGGCCGTCGGAGGCGTAGACCGCCCGCTGGGCCTTCTTCGGGTTCCGGGGCACGCCCACGGAGATGGAGTCGGCCAGCGTCTCCTCGGGGGTGGGCACCAGCTCGTGGCCGGGCACCTTGTCCGCGTTGACGAAGGGGCAGCAGCCCGTG
>CACXNN010000069.1 GCA_902768995.1 uncultured Eubacteriales bacterium
GGGGCATAGGGCAAGATGTCCGTCTGCCCCAAAAACAAACGGACCTCCTCGGTCATGTCGTTGAAAAAGCCCTTGGCGTTGGTGATCAGCTGAACCATGGGTGATCCCGATAGGCGTTCATTGGATTGAACTGCTTCTCATGCTCGATGGTGGTGCTCTCCTCGTGGCCGGGATAGACCGTATAGCCGTCCAGGGCGTACAGCTTGTGGAACAGGGAATCCATCAGCTCCCGCATGTTGCCCCCCAGGTCCGTCCGACCCACGCTCTCGCAGAAGAGGGTGTCGCCAGTAAAGACGGTCTGCTCGCTGTCCACGATGTAGCAGACCCCGCCCTTGGTGTGGCCGGGGGTCTCCAGGACCCGGAAGGTAAGGCCGCCCGCCTCGATCCTGTCCCCCTCCCGAACCAGAACGTCCGCGGTGCAGGGCTTGAGGCCGTAGCTCATGGCGGAGAGATAGGAGGCCTTGCCCGCGGCCATATCGGCGTCCGCCTGGTGGATATACACCTGGGCCCCCGTCCTCTCCCTCAGGTCCGCCGCGCCCCACACGTGGTCGAAGTGGCCGTGGGTCAGCAGGATATGGGTGCAGGTCAGCCCCTCCTTTTGGAGGCGATCAAAAATCAGTTTAGCGTCCGCCGGATCGATGACGGCGCAGGTGGGGCTGCCCTCCCGGCGCACGATATAGGAATTGGCCATGACGGGGCCGCAGGGGATGGCGATGATCTGCATGCCTTAAAACTCCTTTTTGCTGTTGAGCAGGATGGTAAAGGGGCCGTCGTTGACCAGGGACACCTGCATGTCGGCCATGAATGTGCCGCTTTCCACGGGCACGCCGCCCTCCCGCATATAGGCTTTGACGGTCTCGAACAGAGGCTTGGCCTTCTCGGGCCGTTCGGCGGCGATATAGCTGGGCCGGCGGCCATGCCGGGCGTCCCCCGCCAGCGTGAACTGGCTGACGGCCAGGATGCTGCCGCCCACGTCGCCCACGGACAGGTTGGGGACCCCGTTCTCGTCGTCGAAAACGCGCAAGCCCACGCACTTGTCGGCGATGTATCGGGCGTCCTTCTCCGTGTCCCCCACCTCCACGCCGACGAGGACCATGAGGCCCCTTTCGATGGACGCGGTGAGCTCCCCGCCGATGGAGACGGAGGATTGCAGAACTCGCTGTACGACGGCTCGCATAGCTTTACCTCCCGTTGACCCGTCTCACTTCGATGACGGATTTCAGCTTTCTCAGATTGGACATGATGTGGTTCAGCTGGTCCGTGTCCGAGACCACGAAGGTCACCAGCATGGTGGCCACGCCATCGGCGGTGGTCTGAGCCTTCATGTCCGAAATATACACGTTCATGGTGGTGAGCAGCCGGCTGATCTCCAACAGGGAACCCGTCTTGTCCACCACGTGGATGAACACCGTGGCGGAGAACTCCTCCGTGGAGGAAGCGGCCCACTCCACGGGTACGAACCGTTCCGGCTCCAGGGAGAGCCGCGGCATGTTCCGGCAGTCCGCCCGATGGATGGAAACGCCCCGGCCCCGGGTGATGTAGCCCACGATCTTGTCCCCGGGCAGGGGGTTGCAGCAGTTGCTGAAGTGGACGGACATGCCCGGGTCCCCGGCCACGATGATGCCGTTGGTGGGCTTGGGTTTGGCCTGGGAGGCGGGCTTGTGGGGCGTGGGGGTACCGGCGGCAGCGTTCTGCAGCCGCTCCTGCATCTCCTCCAGCTTGTCCTCCTTGCGCTTCATCTCCACCAGCTTGTGGAGCACCTGCCCGGCGGAGATGCCGCCGTAGCCGATGGCGGAATAGAGCTCGTCCAGGGAAGGCAGGGTCAGGCGCTTGAGGATATCGTTGTAAAACTCCGGCTTCATCAGGGTGGAGATGTCCAGGGCCTGCCGCTTGGCGGCGTCCTCCAGCATCTCCCGGCCCTTCTGGATGTTCTCCTCCCGGTTGGCCTTCTTGAACCACTGCTTGATCCGGTTCTTGGCGGACTGGGTTGACCCGGGCGTGCTGGGTATGGTGGCCCACATTGGTGTGGATGCGGTAGGCAAAGTCCAAGGGCGTACTGCCGATGGGCAGGTCCAGGATCTCCCCCTTGGGCGTCAGCACGTAGACGTACTCGCCCAGGTAATCCTTCACCACGTTCTCGGCGAACTCGGAGCTGTCCTCGCTGTTGTCCCGGGCCTCGTCCACCACATGCCTGAGCCAGCTGGTGCGCTTGTCCATCTCGGTCTGGACGGTGCGCCCCTCCTTGTACATCCAGTGGGCGGCCACGCCGTATTCCGCGGTCTCGTGCATCTCATGGGTCCGGATCTGGACCTCGAAGGGGATGCCGTTCTTGTTCATGAGGGTGGTGTGCAAGGACCGGTACAGGTTGGGCTTGGGCATGGCGATATAGTCCTTGAACCGGCCCGGCAGGGGCTTCCACTCCGCGTGGATGATGCCCAAGGCGGCGTAGCAGTCGTTCACCGTATTCACGATGACCCGGATGGCGATAAGGTCGTAGATCTCGCCGATGCCCACGTTGTTGCGCTGCATCTTGCGATAGGTGGAATAGAGATGCTTGGGTCGGCCGGAGAGCTCGGCGTCGATCCCCGCGTCCTTCATGAGCTCCTTCATCCGCTCCATGGCGGTGCCCAGGAGCTTCAATCGCTCCTCCTGCTGCCGGGAGACCAGGCTCTTGATACGCTCATACTCCTCCGGCAGGAGGTACTTGAAGGACAAATCCTCCAGCTCGCTCCGAAGGACGCCGATGCCGAACCGATGGGCTAGCGGCGTATAGACCTCCAAGGTCTCCTTGGCCTTGCGTATCTGCTTCTCCCGGGTGCAATACTCCAGGGTGTGCATGTTGTGCAGCCGGTCTGCGAGCTTGATGATGACTACCCGCACGTCGTCGGCGATGGCCAGGAAGAGCTTGGTCAGATTCTCGTTCTGCTCCTGCTTCTTGGTGACGTATTCCTTCTGGCCGGACCGGGTCAGCTTGGTGACGCCGTCCACCAGATGGGCCACCTCGGGGGAGAAGCGCCGGGAGATCTCGTCCAGGGAGATGTCCCTGCCGTCCTCCACCGTATCGTGGAGCACGCCGGCGATGACCGTGGCGGAGTCCATGCCCATATCCATCAGATATTCCGCCACCGCGATGGGATGGATGATATAGGGCTCGCCGGACTCTCGCTTCTGCCCCTCGTGGACAGCGGCAGCGAAGGCCACGGCTTCCTCCATGGTCTTTCCCTTCTCCGGGCCGAATTTGGCGCTGAATTTTTGAAGCAGTTCTTCCCTTGCCATTTTTTTGCCGAAAAGGGGATCAACGCTGCCGCTGATCCCTGCCTTTCCTACTATATTCTCTTAATACTTCAGGATCGTGCCGACCTCATACTCCTTCAGGGTGTCTCGACCCGGAAGGTCGGTGAGCTCGATGGCGAAGCAGCAGGCAGCCACCACGCCGCCGGCCTTCTCGCAGAGCTTGGCGCACGCCAGGGCCGTGCCGCCGGTGGCGAGAAGATCGTCCACCACGGCCACCCGCTGCCCGGGCTTGATGGAGTCCACATGCATATGGATCTCATCGGTGCCGTATTCGAGGGCGTACTGATAGCTCACCGTGGTATAGGGGAGCTTGCCGGGCTTGCGGGCCAGCACCATCCCCACGTTCAACGCGTAGGCCACGGCGGCGCTGAACACGAATCCGCGAGCTTCCGGCGCCATGACGAGATCGATATTCTTATCCCGCAAAAAGTCCGCCATCCGATCCACGGCCTCGTGGAAAGCTTCCTTGTTTTCCAGCAAGGGGGTGATATCGCGATAGAGAATGCCCTTCTTGGGGAAATCGGGAATGGACCGTACGTAATCCTTGAGTTCCATGTTTATCCTCCTTAACGGCCGCTATCTTTGAGACAGCGCCATAAATAACCTGCTCTCCCTGCAGCTGCGCCGCCGGACGTGGGGAACGGGTTCGAGTCCCGTTACCGGCTCGAAAAAGCCCAGCTCCTTGAAGATGAGGGCGGCGGCCCGCTCCTCGTCCCGCTCCGGCAGTCGTCCGTCCCGGGCGTATTGGACCAACGTCACATACAGGGGCCGAAGGGCTTCCTCCGACAGCTCAAAGGGGAAGTACCTGAGAAAGCTCTGAACGCAGCGGTCCAGCTTCTGCCCGTCGGCATCCCGTACCGCCCGCAAAAAATCAGCTTCAATTATAGTATATTCCCCGTACGATTGCAAGCTTTTCCGCGGAGAAAGGCCCAAACAAATCAGCTCGCAGGACGACCGCCCGCGATACGTATTCTTCTGGAGGGTACAGACAGCCTCCGCCCGGCCCGCATGGAGCCAGCGATCATAGTCTTGGCCCTGGGAAAAGCCCACCAGCCGCAAGCGAGCGTCACCGTTGCTCAGGTAGCCGGCCACGTGCTTCTTCCCCTGACCCAGATAGCATACGCCGGCCAGGTCCCCCTGCACCAGGAACTGAGGCTCCGGGTTGCCCTGGCCGAAGGGGGCAAAGGCCCTGAGCTCCTCCCACAGCGATACGGTGCAGGAATCTAGCGGCAGGGCTTCCTCATACCGCAGGCTCTTTTGGGGCGGTCCCTCCGGCCTCTGGTGCCCATAGGCTTCCTGCAGCAATGCCCGGACCGGCTCCACCTCCTGCTCCCGCAGCGTCAGGCCCGCTGCCCCGGCGTGGCCGCCGAAGCGGATATAGTGTTCCCTGGCCTCGAATAAAAGGGCGAACAGGTCGATCTCCGGGATGCTCCGGGCCGACCCGGTGAGCACTCCCGGCTCCACCTCGGTGAGCAGGATCACCGGCTTATAGAACATCTCCACCAGCCGAGCCGCCACGATGCCGACCACGCCCACGTTCCAGCCCTTCCCCGAAAGCAGGAGAAAGCTGTCCCGGCCACCCTCCGGCGCCATGGCGAGGCATTCCGTCAGGATGCGCTGTTCCTCGTTCCGCCGGGCCTGGTTGGTCTCGTTCAGCTCCCCGGCCAGGATCGACGCTCGATCCGGGTCGTCCTCCACCAGCAGCTGGAACGCCGTATCGGCCTTCCCCATGCGGCCCGCCGCGTTGAGCCGGGGCGCGATCAAAAAGCCCAGGGTGGCCTCCGTCACGGGGCCGTCCCCTGCCGCGGCCGCTTCCAACAGGGCGGAGAGCCCCACCTGATCCCGGACGAGGGGCAAGCCCCGGGTCACCAAGGCCCGATTGGCCCCCATCAACGACACCACGTCCGCCACCGTAGCCACGGCCACGAAGGGCAGATAGGCCTCTCCCCCGCCGTCCTCCAGGGCACAGGCCAGGAGCCAGGCCACCCCCGCCCCACAAAGGTCGCCCACCCGGTCCCGAAAATCCCCCTCGGACACGGACACCAGGGCGTCCGCCGTGGGCAGGTCGTCCCCGCTGCGATGGTGGTCCGTCACCACCACAGTCATGCCCAGGGAACGGGCCAGGGCCGCCTCCCGGATGGCGGAGATGCCGTTGTCCACGGTGATCAGCATGCTCGTCCCCCCCTGAGCCAGCTGCCGGATGGCGGTCTCGTTGAGGCCGTACCCCTCCGTGTGCCGGGAGGGAATGTAGCAGCTCACGTCCGCCCCCAGCTTTTTCAGGCACCGATACAGGATGGCGGAGGCGCTGACCCCGTCGGCGTCGTAGTCGCCGTAGACGCAGATGCGCCTGCCGTCCCGGAGGGCCTGCCGGATGCAGGTTGCGGCCTGGACCATGCCTTTCATCTCCCGCCAATCGGGCAGGGGCTGTTTCTCGGGGCAGAGAAAGGCGTCGATCCGCTCCGGCGTATCCATCCCCCGGCGCAGCAGGGCGCGGACGGCCACGGGCGACAGGTCGAAGCGCCCGGACAGCCCCTCCACCAGCTGGGGATCGTATAGGGTTGGATCGCTGCAGATAAACTCCATGGACCCATTGTATAGGAAAAGGGCTTCTTCCGCAAGAGGAAGAAGCCCTCAAAGATAGACCGTTCTTTAGCAGGCCAGCTCGGCGGTGTCCCGGGCGATGGCCATCTCCTCGTCCGTGGGGATGACGAAGACCTTGACCTTGCTCTCGGGCTTGCTGATGCAGATCTCCTCGCCGCGAGGACCGTTCCGGTTGTACTCCACGTCTGGGATGACACCCAGGAACTCCATGTTCGCGAGGACCTTCTCGCGGACGCCCTTGTCGTTCTCGCCCACGCCGGCGGTGAACACGATGGCGTCCACCCCGCCCATGGCGGCGGCATAGGCGCCGATGTACTTCTTCACGGCGTACACGAACATGTCGAGGGCCAGCTGCGCCCGCTCGTTGCCCTCGGCCGCGGCAGCGCCCAGATCACGGAAATCGGAGGACACGCCGGAGATGCCCAGCATGCCGCTCTTCTTGTTCATGATGTTGTCCATCTCGGCGGCAGTGATGTTCATCCGCTTCATGAGATAGGGCAGGATGGCGGGATCGATGCTGCCGCAGCGGGTGCCCATGGGCAGGCCTTCCAGGGGCGTGAGGCCCATGGAGGTGTCCACGCACTTGCCGGCCACGGAGCAGGAGATGGAGGAACCGTTGCCCAGATGGCAGGTGATGACCTTGGCGTTAGGGTTGCCCAGGAGCTTCAGGGCGCGGCCCGTCACGTACTTGTGGGAGGTGCCGTGGAAGCCGTAGCGGCGGACGCCGTACTGCTTATAGAGCTCGTAGGGCAGAGCGTACATGAAGTGGGAGGGCTCCATGCCCTGGCCCCAGGCGGTGTCGAACACGCCCACCATGGGGGTGTCGGGCAGGGCTGCCTGGCAGCCGGCGATGCCCATCAGGTTGGCGGGATTGTGCAGGGGCCCCAGGGGGATGCACTCCTTCATGGCCTCGATGACGTCGTCGTTGATGATGACGGAGCCGGAGAACTTCTCTCCGCCATGGACCATGCGGTGGCCCACCGCGGCGATCTCGGACATGTCCTTGATGACGCCCACCTTGGCGTCGGTCAGGATATCCAGCACCATCTTGATGGCCACTTCATGGTTGGGCATATCCTTCTGGATCTCCACCTTGTCGCCTTTGGAAGGCTTGTAGGTGAGCATGCTGCCGTCGATGCCGATGCGCTCGCAGAGGCCCTTGGCGATGACAGTCTCGGTGTCGATGTCGATGAGCTGATACTTGAGGGAGGAGCTGCCGGCGTTGATGACGAGGATATTCTTCATGGTGCCTCCTTTATGCCTGCTTCATGCCCTGGGCCTGGACGGCGGTGATGGCCACCAGGGATACGATGTCCTCGATGGAGCAGCCGCGGCTCAGGTCGTTGATGGGGGCGGCAAAGCCCTGGCTGACGGGGCCGATGGCTTCGGCGCCGCCCAGCCGCTGGACCAGCTTGTAGCCGATGTTGCCGGACTGCAGATCGGGGAAGATCAGGATGTTCGCCTTGCCGGCCACGGGGCTGCCGGGGCACTTGAGGTTGCCCACCTTGGAAACCAGGGCGGCGTCGGCCTGCATCTCGCCGTCCACCATGAGATCGGGATTGAGTTCCTTCACCTTGGCGGTGGCAGCAGCCACCTTGTCCACGTTCTCATGCTTGGCAGAGCCCTTGGTGGAGAAGCTCAGCATGGCCACGCGGGGCTCCTTGAAGTCCAGCAGGACCTTGGCGTTCTCCGCGGTGCAGAGGGCGATCTCGGCCAGCTGATCGGCGTCGGGGTTGATGTTGATAGCGCAGTCGCCGAAGAGGATGGTGCCGTCCTCCCCGTAGGACTTGTCCTTCACCTGCATGATGAAGAAGCTGGAGATGGTCTTGATGCCGGGGCGCATCTTCACGATCTGGAGGCCCGGGCGGAGGGTGTTGCCGGTGGTGTTGATGGCGCCGGAGACGAAGCCGTCGGCCTTCTTGTCCTTCACCATCATGGCGGCGAAGAACAGGGGGTCCTTCATGGTGACGGCGGCCTTCTCGGGGGTCACGCCCTTCAGCTTGCGCATCTCGTAGAACTTCTCCACGTAGGCGGGATAGAGCTCATGGTTCTCAGGATCGATGATGTCGATGCCGGCGATATCCGCGTTGTACTGGGCGGCGATGGCGGCGATCTTTTCGGGCTTGCCAAACAGAGTGACATCGGCAAGGCCCTGCTCCTTGATGATGGCGGCGGCCTGGACGGTGCGCTCCTCCTCTCCCTCGGGGAGAAGGATGTGCTGCTTGTTGGCTTTGGCTTTGGCTTTGATGCCTTCGATCAATGATGACATGTCGTTTTAACCCTCCAAAATAAATTTCTATTCGATTCTAGGTATACTTATTTTAGAAAAAAAGCCGTATATTTCTTTCGGCGGCAAAGGAGCGTATCCATCATGCGTGTCGTAGGCGTTATCGCGGAGTACAATCCCCTGCACAACGGGCACATCTACCATCTCGAACAGGCGAAGCGGAAGACCGGCGCTTCCTACTGCATCGTGGTCATGTCGGGCAACTTCGTCCAGCGGGGCGAACCGGCCTGTACGGACAAGTTCACCCGGGCCCAGTGGGCGCTGGAGGCCGGGGCGGACCTGGTGATCGAGCTCCCCACCGTGTTCGCCAACGCTTCGGCGGAACGGTTCGCCGAGGGCGGCGTGCGGCTGCTGCACGCCACGGGCCTGGTGACGGACCTGGCCTTCGGGGCGGAACAGGGGGATATCGCCAAGCTCAGCCAGCTGGCGGATTACCTCGCGGAGGAGCCCCCCGAATTCAAATCCTATCTCCAATACCATCTGAAGATGGGCGAAAGCTTCCCCCGGGCCCGATACGAGGCCCTGCAGGACATGGGCGCCGATGCCGAGCTCCTCTCGGAGCTGGTGAAACCCAACAACATCCTGGCCATGGAGTATCTTCGGTCCATCCATAAGTACGCCCCAGAGATCTGCCCGGTGCCCATCGAGCGCATCGGCGGCGGGTACAACGACGACTATCTCACCGGCGAATACTCCTCCGCCACCGCCATCCGCGCCGCCATCCGGGAGGGGAACACCCAGGTGCTGTCCACCATGCCCCTGTTCGTGTCCGGGGCCATGCAGTTCGATCCCCAGTTCCCCCTGACCGTCAACGACGTGGGGGACATGATGCTCTACAAGTTCCGGCTCATGGGGCCGGAGGACGTGCAGCGGCTCCCCGACGTGCGGGAGGGGTTCGAACAGAACCTGCTGAAGGCGGCCCGCACGGCTGTGGACGCGGAGAGCTTCTTCGATGCGGTGAAGACCAAGCGATACACCATGGCCCGGGTCAAGCGCATCGGCATGAGCGCCCTGCTGGACGTGAGCGAGGATCTGGTGGAGGATATGTCCGGCGACGACGGCAATTTGTACTTTAGGGTCCTGGGCCTCAAGCGGGACGCCCGGTCCCTCCTCTCCGCCATCGCCAGCATCAGCAGGACCCCCCTCATCATGCGCAACGCTGACATCAGCAAGTGCACGGACGTGGCTCGGGAATCCCTCAAGGTGGACGCCCTTTCCACGGACATCCTCTCCTATGCACTAAGAAAGCCGCTCCACCGGGACAGCGAAGCGGCCATACTCGTTTGATAGGATCAAGCCAATTCCTGGCCTCCCTGGGGGAGGCCTTCTTGTTGCTCCAAATGGGATAGATCCAGGCCCAGCAGCTCCCGGATGCGGGGCAGGGCCTCCAGGGCCTTCTGCCGCCCGGCCGAGACGCTCTCCTCGTAGCCGTTGATCTTCAAGAGGCCCATGAAGGAGGCGTCGGGGCGGATGACCACGTCCCCCTTGTCCGCCTGCTGGCGGGTGAGCCTGGCCTGCATGATGTCCGTGGACCGGCGCAGGATGTCCACCGGCGAGGGGTGCTCGGGATCGAAGAAGTTCCGCTTGATGCCCAAATCTGACGTGATGACCACGTCCACGCCCCGGGCCCGCAGCACGTCCACGGGCAGCTCCTCGATGACGCCCCCGTCCACATAGTAGTGGCCGTCGATCAGGGCCGGGGTGAACACGCCCGGCACCGCCATGCTCGCCCGGACCGCCTTATGGAGCTTGCCCTCCTCGAACACCTTCATCTCCCCGGAGACCAGGTCCGTGGCGATGCAGAGGAAGGGTATCCGGGTCTCCCCGAAGGACAGATCGTGGGTCAGGGTCATGACCACCTCCTCGATCTTGTCGCCGCTCAAAAAGCCGCCCTGGATGGGGATGCCCAAATCGATGATGGTCTTGGCGTCCACCGTGCCCAGGTACTTTTCCAACAGGTACAGGTTGGTCCCGGCGGCGTAGATGGCGCCGAAGATGGCCCCGGCGCTGCAGCCGGAGATGACGTCGGGTATGATGCCGTTCTCCTCCAGCACCTGCAGCACCCCCACGTGAGCGAGGCCCCTGGCCCCGCCGGACCCCAGGCAGAGGCCCACTTTCTTTCCGTTTATCATGAATCCTTACGCTCCTTCGTCCATACAGTGAACCATGAAC
>CACXNN010000070.1 GCA_902768995.1 uncultured Eubacteriales bacterium
CGCCGTGGCGATCCGGTCCGCCAGCTCCTCCGGCCCGTATTTCTGGCCGTCCAGGCCGTGCCGGGCCATGAGGGCGCGCTGGAGCTCCTCCGGGGGCGTACAGCCGTCCAGGTTCACCGGGATCACCAGCGCCCGCCCCGCGTTCAGCCGGAAGAAGGCGTCCGCTTCCGGGCTGTCCGCCGCCACGTTCTCGGAGAGGAACAGCATCAGGGCGTCCCCCTTTCGGGGGTCCGCGGCTCGCACGGCGACGCCCTTCTTCTTCAGGGCGTCCAGGATGGGCTTCACACGGCTTTCGTCCGCCGGGGCATACAGGGGATAGATGGCTCGTTTCATGGGGTTTCCTTTCTATGGTCGGGCGTTTCTCAATCCAATTTCAGCTCGAACCCGTACCCCGCCCCCAGGGAGGCTTTGGCCTGGGTCATGTTGGAGGACAGCTGGACCTTCCGCAGGTTCTCCAGCGCCAGCAGGCAGCTCACGTCGGTCAGCTGCTGGTTCCAGGAGATCTGCACCTCCTCCAGCTCCGGGTGGGCTTCCACAAAGGCCCGGAACTGCTCGTTGGTGAAGCCGCAGTCATCGGCGTTGAGCCGCTTCACGGGCTTTCCCGCCAGATGATCCGCCCACAGCTTGGCGGGCACGTTGTGGAGCTCCAGCTGGGAGAAGCCGGGGATGCCCTCCAGGAAGGCGTAGGCGTCCGCGGGCAGGCTGTTGCTGTTCATCACGTTCAGGGCAAGCGACACGCCCGGCTCCCAGTCCTGGGTCATGGCATAGGTGAAGTCCACCTGACCCAGGGGCGAGAAGTCCCGGATGTTGGTCCCCGCCACCCGCACCTGGCGCAGGTGCTTGAGCCCCTCGATGCCTTCGAGGGAGGTGACATTGGTGTTGCATATCTGCAGCTCCTCCAGGCCATAGAGGTTCTGCACCCCCTGGATGGAGGCCACGGGGCAGCGCTCGAAGTTGATCTCCCGAAGCCCCTGGAGGGTGAAGGCGGCGGAAACGTCCGTCAGGTTCGGGCTGAACTCCACTTTCAGCCATTTCAGGTTTTCCAGGGTCTGGATGCCTTCGAGGCTGGTCAAAGGCTGCCACCACAGATTCAGATCCTCCAGGCCCGTCAGCACGCTGAGCTTGGAGAAGTCCGTGATCCGGGTCCCGGGCCTGTCGATCTTCTTTTGCTCGCCCGTGGCCCGATCCTCGACGAAGGCGGGCACGTTCTGCTGCCCCCAATCGGCCCAGAAGTTCGTGGTATCGTCGTTCACCAGCTCGTCGCCGATGATGGTGAGCTTCTTCACGTGCTTCAGCAGGGAGGGGGGCAGGGTCTCCAGCTCGTCCAGGCTCAGCAGCTGCACCTGCACGTCGCTGGGATCCCAGCCGCCGTCGGGATAGACGATCTCGCATTTGGTGAACCGCTTGTCCTCCACCAGCCCCTTGGCCTGCTCGCCCACCTGGGGCGGCACCTCCAGCGTATATCCCTTCAGCCGGAACAGGGGGCTGAGATCCGTGATCTGGTCCATGCCCACGAAGCGGAAGTTGTACCGTCGGTTTTCGTTGATGCCGTTGAGGCAGGTGAGGTCCGGCAGCACGTCCTCTTCCAAATATTCCAAGGCCAGTGAGGTGAAGGTGATTTTGCTAAGATCGGGCAGGGTGAACACGCCCTTGAGTTCCAGACGGTCGAACCGCTTCCCCTCGACGCCGGACCAGTCCGTGAGCCTCGGGCAGCCCTCCACCGTCAGGATGCTGTCCGCCTTGCCGAAGCCGGTCAAATTTTCGATGCCGTCGAAGGAGGTGAAGTAGGGGCAGTCCTGTATCCAGAGCTTCCCGCTGAATTTCAGCTCCCGGATGCCGGTCAGGTCCCGGTTGAGGCAGTCGCACAGGTCCAGCTCCCCGGTCACGTTGGGCAGGGTGGAGAGGTCCACCAGACCCCCGTTGTAGATCATCAGCTGGCGGATGGTTTTTCCCTCCAGATAGGGTGCCGCCGCAGCGTAGTTGCCGCAGGTGTTCGCGTGTACATACCGGAAGGTGTCGATGGCGGCGATACCCGAATAATCGCAAGGGCCGGCGATGCAGAATTCCAGGACCACGTTATTCTTGATCTGCAGCTCCTTCAAAAAGTCCAGACTGCCGATGTGGTTCGCCCCGAACAGAGCGATGTTCTGGAGCCGGGGAAGCCGACCCAGCACGCTCACGTCCGTCAGGTACTCCAAGGGACCGTTTCCGGAGAGACGGAACTCGCCGAGGCTGCTGCAGCCCTCCAATGGGGAGATGTCCCTGAGCAGAAGGGCGTTGTTGATGTTGACGATCTTCAGGTATCGGTGATCCTTCAGTCCCTCCAGGGTCCTTAGCCCTTCCAGATCGTCGATCCGCAGCTCCTCCAGCAGGGGCGCTCCCTCGAGACCGGCGAGGGTGCGCAGAGAATCCGTCCAATGCAGCTCCAGCTTCTTAAGCTTGCCGGCGTTGGCGAGGCAGCTTAGATCGGTGAGCTGAGGGTAGCCGTCGATGTGCAGCTCCTGCAGGTTGGGACACTGGAGCAGGAAGGAGAAGTCCACCCCTTCCACGCCGAAGCCGGACCCCAGGCCCAAACTGACCAGCTTGGGCGGATGGAACCCGGAAAGGTCTGCCCGGGGGGAGCCCACCAGGTCCAGATGGGCGGAGCGCAGATTCTGGCAATCCGTGAGGGGCGAGAAATCGCTGACGCCCGCGCCGTGATATTCGATGTTCTGGATGGTGCTGCCCCGAAGCCCTTCCAGATCGGAAAGGTCGCTGTAGCCCACCATCACGTCCCGCAGGTCCGTTAGCCCCGAAAGGTCCGGCAGGGTGGCGGTCACGTTGCACAGGGAGAGGAACCGCAAATTGGGCAGCAGGGCCAGCCAGCTGAGGTCGTCCAGCGTCACGTGGGGATACTCGTGCCCGTCCTCCTTGCTGTAGTAGTGGACGCCGTCGTCCATCCAGCCGCCGTAGGCAAAGCCCTCATTGCGGCGCGGGTTCACGTAATTGCCCTTGGTGTTCTGCTTGTCAAAGGTATAGAAGTGGAACTCGTCCCCCATGAACACCACCTCGGCCACCTGCTCGAGATCCACATCGATGCCGTCCACCCGGGGCGGCTCCGTAGGGGCCGGCGTGGCCGTGGCGGGGACCTCCGAGGCGGGCGGCGCCGGCGGGGGCGGGGTCTGCCGCTGCCGGAACAGGAGGATGGCGCCTACGGCCAGGAACGCCGCCGCGCCCAGGAGGGCCAGGATCAGGGGCAGCGGGCGCTTTTCCGGGAGGGCTTTTCGGATCAATTCAGCCAACTCCGCCGGGGCGTACCGCTGGGCGAAGATGGCGTGGCGGGCCATGAGGGCGTTCTGCAGCTCCTCCGGGGGCGTGGACCCGTCCAGGTTTACCGGGATCACCAGCTCCCGGCCCGCGTTCAGTCGGAAGAATTCGTCCACGGCGGGGCTGTCCGCTTTCACGGCCTCAGAGAGGAACAGCACCAGGGCGTCCCCCTTCCGGGGGTCCGCGGTGCGCACGGTGACGCCCTTTGCCTCGAGGGCGTCCAGGATGGGCTTCACCCGGCTTTCGTCAGCGGGAGCGTAGAGGGGATAGACGGCTCGCTTCATGGCTTTTTCCTTTCAATATATGACAATACGGTGTTTCTCAGGGCACCAGCAATACGGTAAAGTTGCCGTTTTCCGGCCAAACGAGGGGCAGCATGTCCGCGCTGACGGTGACGGTCTTCAGGGACGGCAGCTCCGCCAGGGGAGAGAGGTCCCGGACGCCGCTGTGTTCGAGGTGCAGCGTCTCCAGCCGGGGCAGGTCCGTGAGCCCCGAAAGGCTGTTCAGCGACTTGTCCCCGGACAGATACAGCTCCTGCAGCATCACGAGGCCGCTCAGCTCCCCGACGTTGGACAGGGGCTGATACACCAGGGCCAGCTTCTCCAGATAGGCCATCTTCCCGATGACGGACAGATCCTGCACCTTGCCCTCCAGGGGCTTGGTGCCGTTCACCTGGCATTCCCCCTGATGGGTGAAGGCCGTGTGTTCGAGATCCGGCGCATACATGTTGCCCACGATGGCCAGCTCCGTCACCGCCGCCAGCTCGTTCAGCTTGATCTTGTCGGAGGACCCCATGGACCCCAGGATGATCCGGACGGCCTTCTCCTGATCCGTGTCAGGGAAGTCCACCTCGTCCATGCCCGGGGGGAAGGAGGGCGTGGGGGGCGGGGTGCCCGTGGCGTCCGGGGTGGCCGTAGGCGTGGGCGCGGGGGTGACCGTGGCGGTGGGGGAGGGGGTCGGCGTCGATCCGCCGGAGATGAGCTGATCCCACCACCCGGCGTAGACCCCGTAGGCCCCGGCGAGAGCCGCACCGAACAGGATCACGGACAGCAACAGCCCGAACAGGCCCGGCGGGATCGTCTCCCACCACCGGCGGTAAAAGGAGCCCTTGAGCTTCCTGTGCCGGGTGACCTGGTCCGCCCGGGCCTTGGCGTCCGCCGGGGTGGGGAGGGGGAGGCAGCTTTGCATGAGCTCCGCCCACCGGCCCTCCGGCTGGGCGTCGTCCAGGGTGAAGTACAGCACCGGCTTTTTCAGGGCCACGGCGGTCTCGATCTCGGAGAGACAGTTGTTGGAGGCGAGGGCCGTTTTGGACAGGAAGAACAGGACCATGGCCGAGCTGCGCATGTGGGTCTCGATGTTCTTGGGCCAGTCGTTGCCCGCGGGGATGCCCTCGTCGTACCAGAGCCGGACCTTCCGTTGGTGGAGCAGGGCGATGGTATCCAGGACCTCCTGGGAGTTCCGGTGGGAATAGCTGATGAACAGATAGGGCCGCTTGCCCTCGTAGGGGGTGAAGAAGGCGCTCATTGTCCGTCACCTCCCCGCACGATCAGGGTGTAGCCATCGTAGAGCTCCGGCTGCTCCGGGGCCCCCTGGGCCGCCGCCTCCGACAGGATCAGGGTGGCGAGGTGGGGCAGGAGGGCAAGCTCCTCTGGGTATTCGGGCAGCTGGGATAGATACAGGCTCTCCAGCTCCGCCACCGCTTCCTCGGTGATAGGGCCCCCGCCGACGGCCGAGCGGACCGCTGCCCGCAAGGTTTCGTCCTGGAAGGCCACCGTGTCCTCCGGCAGGGCCGTCTCCTCCTGGGCCGGCGAGGCGGGGGGATTCAGATACCGATATACCCCGGCGCCCCCGGCCAGCAGCAGGGCCAGCACCACCAGCAGGACGCTGATCCGCCGGAGCCGCAGCCGGTCGAAGACGGGCAGCGGGTCCCCCAGATAGAGTTGAGAAAAGTCGGGACTGTGGAAGATAGCGTTGACCAGCTCCGAGGCGTTGGTCCCCGGGGTGACGGAGGAGAACTTGCCCGTGAGCCCCAGGGAAAGGCCGCTGTCCCCGCCGTCTGTGTTCAGCACCAGGATGGGCTGTTTCTCCTTCTGACAGACCAGCAGCTGGTTCTTCAGCTCCGTGTCCCGCCGGGCGTTGTCCGTCAGGAACAGCACCGTGAGCCCGGCTCCCAGCATGCGCCGGTTGCGCGCGCTCTCGCTGGTCCTGTCCCGGGAATAGCCCACCCAGTACCAGGTCCGGCAGCCCCTGAGCAGCAGCCGCCGCAGCAGGGGGCGGACCTTCCGCTCGTCCCGGTCGGAGAAGCACAGGTGGATGTAGGGCTCCGCGCCCATATAGGGGGGATAGTAGGTTTCGGTTTTGCTGGCCATAGCCTGCCCCTTCCTTGCCTTGAGGCATACTTCCCTCAAGATATACTTCAACATATACAGTATATCTTTTTTCTCCCGCCGTGGCAAGCAAAAAACGACGTCCTTCGCCGCCCTCGGGGCTCTTCCCGGGGCCCCGCTTCCCCCCTCTGAAAATAATCTCACTTTTTTTGAAAAACCTCTTGCAATTTCATCCGGACTTGGCTATAATACCTCTCGAACGTTCCTCAGTAGCTCAATGGCAGAGCATTCGGCTGTTAACCGAAGGGTTGTAGGTTCGAGCCCTACCTGGGGTTTTTTGATTCTCTTTTCATAGGCTCAGCCCTACAACCCGAAGGGTAACAGCCGACGGCTGTTATCTGGTGCGAAGCCGAGCGCTGCCTGTGGCAGAAGCAGCGAGGCGGAGCACGGGCAAAACAAGGAGAAAAGCGCCCAGCGCGGTTTTCGACTATGTTTTGCCCCCGTCAGGGTTGTAGATTCGAGCCCTACCTGGGGAGCCACCGAAAAAAGTCCGATCTCATCGGACTTTTTTCATTTCCCTTAAACGCGCATTTTTGCGCATTTTGCCCGATTTTTGGGGCTGTACATCATTTTGTACATCATACATCGATTTATACAATGGATTTTTTCTATACATTTTCCGAATTATCATACATTGGGTGCATAAGAAATACGTCGATATTTCTGTGTTTTTTTGAAATGATATCATAATATTCGTCATGCCGTTTGATGCGACTTTTACGCCCGCAGCGTCACGGTTTCGCAGGCATTTTTCAGATTATGCATTGATTTGAAGGCAAAATGAACGGCAAACCGTTCATTTTCAGGAGGAAACGGAGCCGAAAACTGCCGTCATTTTCACTATTATTACACTGTTTTCCATATAAAACCTACCGAAAAAGAAATGTTTATCGGAAGTTTTGCATCTTTTTATTCCGACAAACCGGAATTTATCTGTTTCCTTTTATTACCTTTATTATGAAGTAGACGCTTACAAACATCATCATTACTGCAAGTAAATCTGATGCCACTAATTGTCCAATAGCCGCCGCTGGTATAGGATCAAGCGGCCAAGGTTCTATAAAAGTTGCAAGACAGGCACGAAACATCCAAACTACTGTAAGAAAAAAATAAAAGTATATTACCTCTTTATTTAAGCCCAATGCCCGCTTGCCCAACATAATCAGCATGATGCTTAAACCAAACAACAACAGGGAAAAGCAATAATTCGTATAATCTATTCCGACTATGAGGTTTTCATATTGCATCGGCAGATAATCATACCACCGAAACATCCATGGTACAAAAAAGTGCCACAACCCTACCAATGAACTTGTTACAACCGTAATGTAGTATAGAACGCAAATACCTTTTTTCATATGAGCCACCTTTACAAATCCCGATTTGTATGATTTATTTTATCACAATTCCGACTGAGAAGCAACGAAAAAGCACAGACGATCAAAACCGTCTGTGCTTTTAAAAATACCCCTTGACAGAACGTCATTGACCGCGCGGTTTGCGTGATCGGTTCCTCTCCTTTCGACCGGTCGCTTTTTGATTGTTAAACTTGATGCAATGAGGGATCATTCTCTCTCAGGAGTCTTTTTTTCCATTCCTCAAATGCCTTTTTGCCTTCTTCGGATTCATAATATCGCACCTCCCCATCTCGTGTATTTAAAAAACCTCAGAAAGGGTATTTTCAAACGAAAAAAGCTGTGATATACTCCATAGTTAGAGTATACTAACCAAGAAGGGCCAGGTGCGGCGAATGAAGTATCATATCGAAAAGAACACGGTGCAGGAGACGCTGATCATCCCCCTGTTCGGGCGGCTGGTGTGCTCCGAGCGATTCCCGGCCCTGTTCTCGGACCCGGAGGCCAAGCGCATCTGCGACGCCCTCGATTACGACTTCGCCGAGAAGCGGAGGAAGATGGAGTCCCCGGCGGGGCTCTTCGGGGCGTTGGAGGTGGCCCAGCGGCAGTACGACCTAAGATGCGAGGTGGAGGCCTATTTGAAGGACCATCCCCGGGCCGCCGTGGTGAACCTGGGCTGCGGTCTCGACGACACTTTTTCAAAATGCGACAACGGCCTTTGCCGGGGCTACAATATCGACTTTCCGGACGTGATCGAGGTGCGCAACCAGCTCTTGCCGGCCATCGACAGAGAGACGAACCTGGCCTGCGATCTCAACGACTACGGCTGGATGGAGAAGATCGACGCTTCCAGCGGGGCCGTCCTCTTCGCCGCAGGCGTGTTCTATTATTTCAAGACGGAGGACGTGCGGCGGCTGTTCGACGCCATGGCCCGTCGCTTCCCCGGCGGGGCATTGGCCTTCGACGCCTGCAACCAACGGGGGGCCAGGCTCATGCGCAAAACCTGGCTTAAGGAGGCGGGGATCACGGACGTGGACGCCTTCTTCTCCCTGGAGGACGAGGGAGAGCTCCGGGGCTGGAGCGACCGGTTCGCGGCCGTCACCGCCAAAAGCTACATGCGGGGCTATCGGGACATCTACGGGGACGTGAGCCTGTTCCACAAGCTGATGATCCGCTTCTGCGACAGCCTGGTGAACATGAAGATCGTGAAGATATCTTTCAAGTGAGGGAATGGCGTGAACACAAGTTTTCACACCATGTAATTTGTGCCTTTGCTGCGGACCGGCGCAGCAATTTTGCAAGCAAAACCAGCAAAATTACTGAATAAGGAAGATGAATGAAATGACACGGCATGACGAGATCCGGCGCTCCTACAAGGCGCTGGGTGACATGGCCAGCGTGTACGACGGGATCATCACCCGTTCCACGCTCCTGGGCAAGATCATGGACAGCCTGGTCTGGGGCCTCGATAAGGAGCTGGCGGAAAGATGGGTGGAGGACGCCTTAGCGCCTGTCCCGGTGGATTTCGCCGGGAAGCTCCTGGAGGTGCCGGTGGGCACGGGGGTGCTGACCATGCCCCTCTACGCCTCCCTGCCGGGCGCCGCGATGACCTGCCTCGATTACTCCGCGGACATGATGGAGAACGCCCAAAAGCGGGCCAAGGCCCTGGTCCTTTCCAACGTCGATTTCGTCCAGGGGGACGTGGGCGCCCTGCCCTTTGCTGACGAGAGCTTCGACCTGGTCCTGTCCCTCAACGGCTTCCACGCCTTCCCGGACAAGGACAGGGCCTTTTCGGAGACCTGCCGGGTGCTGAAACCTGGCGGCGTCTTCTGCGGCTGCTTCTATATCGCGGGGGAGTTTCCCCGCACCGACTGGTTCGTCCGGCATATGTACGTACCCAAGGGCTTCTTCACGCCCCCCTTTGAGACGAAGGAGAGCTTGACGAAGCGGCTGCGATCCCTGTACACTCAGGTGGAGGTCCATACGGTCCGCGCCGAGGGCATCTTTCGCTGCGTGAAGTAAACAGGAGGCATAGATATGGCGAACAGCAAGGTGAACATGATCAAAAAGGCATTCGTCCGGTATGCCAGGGAACGGTATCCCCAGGAGGCGGACGCCATCCTTCGGCGGGCGGAGGAGCTGTATCCCGTCCTCCACGCCAAGGCCCCGGACATCGGCGGGGCGGAGAACCTGATGGCCTACAACCTGGATATGTTTATCCTGGCCATCGCCTTCTATGAGGCGTCGGACCACCGCATGGACGGGGCGGCCATCCGGGACATCGCCCGGGACATGGCCCGCCGGTACGGTGCGGTGAGAAAGCTGGTGAATCTGAACCGGCCCTGGCAGATGAAGCTCTTTCGGTCCATCCTCTATAAGCGCTATACCCCCTACGCCCAGCTGGTGGAGGAGAAGAAAGCCAAGGGAGAATGGGGCAACACCTGGCGGGTGCGGGTCAACCCCCGGAACACCGACGAGGGCCTGTGCTTCGATCTGGTGGGCTGCCCCCTGGCGGACTACGCGAAAACGAACGGCTATGAGGACTTGCTGCCCTACATGTGCGCCTCGGACCATGTGCTGGCGGAGCTCATGCACGCCAAACTCATTCGGACCCATACCTGCGCCACGGGCGGCGACAGCTGCGACTACTGGTACGTGGCGGACGGGAGCGACACGGCCAAAGCCTACGCCGATGTGAAGATGGTGTAGAGCGGGGATATAAAAACAGCAGCTGACCCAGGCAGGCCAGCTGCTGTTTCTGTTTAATAGATCACTTCTTTTTCACCGGATAGCAGATCTCCGTCACGAACTGGTCCGGGTCCTGCGTCTCGTGGGGGCTCACGTGGTAGATGTTGAACATGGGCCCGGCGGGCTTATAGCCGTTGGCCTCCACCCAGGCGATGACCGCGGCGTACACGTCTACGATCTGGGCATAGCTGCCCTGATAGGTGCAGCTGGCCACGGTGACCTCCGGCAGGGTCTGGAACTTCACGTGCTCCGTGTCCGGGTAACTGCCCTTCACGGTCTTCCAGGCCATCATCTCTACGTTCTCTTCCTTATACTCCCCGTCGAGATAGGTCACCGCGCACAGGCAGGGGTCCGCCTCCGCCAGCTTTAGCGGCGCGGTCTCCGACAGGAGCGTGCTCCAAATCATCCCCTCGTCCTCATAGCGGGGCAGAGTCATGTGCACGGTGGCGGCGTAGCGGACGGGGATCGTCTTGATGGTAACGTTGTAACTCATGTTTTCTTCCTTTCTCAGCCTTCGTTGGGCTGCGTCCAGAAGCGTCAGCTTGTGCGTCGTTTCCTGAGACAGGGCCTCCAGCTCCCTCCGCCGGGCGGAGAAGAACCGTTCCAATTTCTCTCGGTCGTCGTAGATTTCAAGGATCTTGACGATATCCGCCAGGGAGAAGCCCATATCCTTCAGGGCGGCGATGCGGCCCGCCGTGGGGAGCTGATCCTCTCGGTAGTATCGGTAATCCGTGAAGGGATCCACCTGGGCGGGTTTCAAAAGGCCGATCTCGTCATAGTGGCGGAGCATGCGGACGCTGATCCTGGACAGCTTTGAAAATTCTCCGATCTTCAACATGGGGGTACCTCCTGGGGTCGGGTTTCCTTTGAGCTCAGGTCCATCATACAGCCTGCCACAATGGGAGAGTCAATAGGGCTGTTTCACCTTTTTGATCTGTTGATGGAAAAAGCTTGCCCGCAGGTCGGGCAAGCTTCTCCAAAAAATGTGATGTAACCCCTCAGCGATACTGCCGGGCGTGCTTGCGGATAGCGGCGAAGGTCTCCTCGCTCAGGTCGTGCTCGATCTCGCAGGCGTCCCGCCGGGCGGTGTCCGGGCTCACGCCCAGGCCCATGAGGAGCTCGGTCAAAAGCTTGTGGCGCTCGTACATGCGCTCCGCGATCTCCAGGCCGGGCTGGAGCAGCACGATCATGCCCGCCGGGTCCAGGGCGATATAGCCGCTCTCCCGGAGGCGTTTGGTGGCGTAGCTGACGCTGGGCTTGGTCACCCCCAGCTTCTCCGCCACGTCGATGGAACGGATATAGCCCCGCTCCTCCTTCAGCATGAGCATGGCTTCCAGATAATCTTCCGCTGATTTATGTATGGTCATAGTCGTCACCTCGCCTAAGAATACCATCCCCGCCGAAAAAAAGCAAGGAAAACAGAATATGCATGGGTTAGTTATTGACAACTAAAATTAAAGGTGTTAAACTACCCGCAGGTTAGCGAGCTCTAACCCCTTTTATGGGCCAGGGGTTAGAGATGTTTAACAGCTACGAACGGCCTTTGAGAGAGGGGGAAAGACGATGATGCCACTGGTTCTGGCAGACACAGGCGAGGAAGCCGTCATCAAGCGCGTGGGCGGCAGCCCCGAGATGAAGAAGCACCTGGAGGACATGGGCTTCGTGGCGGGCGGCGCGGTCACGGTATTGAACACCATCGGCGGGAACCTGATCGTGAAGATCAAGGAATCCCGGGTGGCCATCAGCAAGGAGATGGCCGGAAAAATAATGATTTAAAAAGCGAAGCAAAGGAGAAACAAGGATGAAAACACTGAGAGACGTTTCTGTGGGCGACACCGTGAAGGTGGTCAAGCTCCACGGCGAGGGCGCCGTCAAGCGCCGGATCATGGACATGGGCATCACCAAGGGCATAGAGGTCTACGTCCGGAAGCTGGCCCCCCTGGGGGACCCGGTGGAGGTCAACGTCCGGGGCTACGAGCTTTCGATCCGTAAAGCCGATGCCGAGATGATCGAGGTAGAGTAAAGGAGCAGATACAGTATGGATAACAAACAGATTCGCATCGCCCTGGCGGGCAACCCCAACAGCGGCAAGACCACCCTGTTCAACAAGCTGACCGGTTCCAACCAGTTCGTGGGCAACTGGCCCGGCGTCACCGTGGAGAAGAAGGAGGGCAAGCTGATCGTAGATAAGGAGGTCATATTGACCGACCTCCCCGGCATCTACTCCCTCTCTCCTTACACCTTGGAGGAGGTGGTGGCCCGGAACTACCTCATCGAGGAGAAGCCAGACGCCATTTTGAACATCGTGGACGCCACCAACCTGGAGCGCAACCTATACCTCACCACCCAGCTCACGGAGCTGGGCATCCCCGTGGTCATCGCCCTCCTGGGCATCCCCGTGGTCATCGCCCTCAATATGATGGACCTGGTCAAGAAGGCGGGGGACAGCATCAACGTGAAGGAGCTCTCCCGGCAGCTGGGCTGCAAGATCGTGGAGATCTCCGCCCTCAAGGGCGACGGGGTCAAGGAAGCGGCCCTGGCCGCCATCGAGACCGCCAAGAACGGCAAGACCATCCCCCAGCACAGCTTCTCCGGCCCGGTGGAGCACGCCCTCGCCCACATCGAGGAGGTCACCGTCCACAACCTGCCCGAGGAGCAGCAGCGCTGGTACGCCATCAAGGTCTTCGAGCGGGACGAGAAGGTCATGGACCAGCTGAAGATCCCGGCGGACGTGCGGGCCCACATCGAGAAGGACATCGCCGCCGCCGAGAAGGAGCTGGACGACGACGCGGAGAGCATCATCACCAACGAGCGCTACGTCTACATCGGCCAGACGCTCAAGGGCATCTATAAGAAGAAGGGGAAGGGGCAGCTGTCCATCTCCGACAAGATCGACAAGGTCGTCACCAACCGGATCCTGGCCCTGCCCATCTTCGCCATCGTTATGTTCTTGGTGTACGCCCTCGCTATGGGCAAGTCCGTGGCAGACGGCGGCATCGCCATCGGCACCTGGCTCACGGACCTCGCTAACGACGTCCTGGGCGAAGCCTGGCTGAAGGAAGGCTCCCGGGCCATCCTGGAGGGCTGGGGCGCGGCGCCCTGGCTGGTGGGCCTCATCTCCGACGGTATCCTGGCCGGCGTGGGCGCGGTGCTGGGGTTCGTGCCCCAGATGCTGGTCCTGTTCCTGATGCTGTGCCTCCTGGAGGACTGCGGCTACATGGCCCGTATCGCCTTCATCATGGACCGTATCTTCCGCCGCTTCGGCCTCTCCGGCAAGAGCTTCATCCCCATGCTGGTGGTCTCGTACCATAGAAAACGAGCGTGACCGCCGCATGACCATCATGACCACCACCTTCATGCCCTGCGGCGCCAAGATGCCCATCATCGGCCTCATCGCCGGCGCCTTGTTCGGCGGCAGCACCTGGATCGCCGTGTCCGCCTACTTCATCGGCGTGGCGGCCATCGTCATCTCCGGCATCATGCTGAAGAAGACCAAAATGTTCGCCGGCGACCCGGCTCCCTTCGTCATGGAGCTTCCGGCCTACCACCTGCCCGCCTGGGGCAACGTTCTCAGGGGCACCTGGGAGCGGGGCTGGTCCTTCATCAAGCGGGCCGGCACCGTCATCGTGATCTCCTCCATCGTCATCTGGTTCCTGACCAGCTTCGGCTCCGTCAACGGCACCTTCGGCATGGTGGACGCCCTCTATGAGGACGAGGATCTGGTCACCGACGAGTACGTGGCCCAGGTGGCCGACCGCATGGGCATCCCCGAGGACGAGGTGGAGCCCATGGACGATTCCATCCTGGCCCGGGTGGCCCAGCCCGTGTCCGTGGTCTTTAAGCCTCTTGGGTTCGGCGACTGGAAGCCCACCGCCGCCACCGTCACTGGTTTGGTGGCTAAGGAGGAGGTCGTGGCCAATTTCGGCATCATGTACGCCTACGACGATCAGGAGGGCGAAGAGGAGCTGGAGGAGAACGGCGACCAGATCTGGGACAAGGTGGCCGAGGACTTCAACGCCTTCTCCGGCGGCCATGGGAAGCTGGCGGCCTTCGCCTTCATGATCTTCAACCTGCTGTGCGCCCCCTGCTTCGCGGCCATGGGC
The DNA here is from genome assembly GCA_902768995.1 of uncultured Eubacteriales bacterium. Lineage (GTDB taxonomy): Bacteria > Bacillota > Clostridia > Christensenellales > CAG-138 > RUG472. Next base: position 13,900 of record CACXNN010000070.1, read on the forward strand.
GCCATCAAGCGGGAGATGAACAGCGCCAAGTGGACCTGGTTCGCCATCGCCTATCAGTGCGGCTTTGCCTGGGTCATGGCCTTCATCGTCTGGCAGGTGGGCCGGCTCTTCGCGGGCGGCATGAACGTGGTGGGCCTCGTCATCGCCCTCGTCATGCTGGGCCTGCTCCTCTGGCAGCTCTTCAAGCCCTATAAGGAAGCCCAAAAGTTGACCGTGAAGTGATTCCCCTCACTTCTTCCCTCCAACGGCGGCGCGGCGGGGACACAGCCTTTCGTTCCCGCCGCGCTGCCCCTCTCATAAAGGAAGTGATCCTATGCTGTCCTGGCTTTCGGACAATCTCGTCAATATAGCCCTCGTCGCCGCCATCGTGCTGATCGTGGCGTGGCTGATCCACGTCATGGTCCGGGACCGCAGGGCGGGCAAGGCCCCCTGCGGCGGCAACTGCGCCTCCTGCGGCGCCTGCCGCGACTGCGCCTCCTGCGGCAGCTGCGCCGCCGCCAAGGAGAAGACGACGGCCCATCGCTGACGCCATCGGAAACGAAAGGGACTGCCTCATAACGAGGCAGTCATAACGAGGCAGTCTCTTGTCATATGGAGCGCTCCAAGAGATTTCTGCCGCAAGGCAGAAATGCAGACGAGGGCACAGGCCGTCAGGAAGGTTGGCAGAAGCCGTTTTCTCCGCGCCCGAGCTATAGTACGCTATGCGAAGGGCCGGAAAAACGGCTAATTTGCGGCATATAAAAATGGGAAAGGACGCAGCTATGCGTCCTTTCTACCTTAGCTCTTTCTACATAATTGTTGCCGCAAATGGTCTGCCGCCTTTTATGGCGGCCTGTTATACAGTCCGTTCCAGATGCACCTGCTCCACGGCCCGAAGGTACCCGGACAGCAGGTCCTGGAAGTACCGATGGGGGCGGGGGAGGAACCGTTCCCGCAGGCGGATCAGGTTCACCTGCTGGATCACAGCCGCTGGAAGCAGACGGAGGCGCTGATGTGGGTGTAGGTGCTTGTGATATAGGCCCAGGGCGTGACGCGGGATTCGGCGAAGCATTCCCTGATCCTCTCCCCGATCCGGTTCTCCAGCAGGCAGAAGGGGAGCCGGGAGAAGTTGCCCAGGTCCGCCCCGTTGGCGGAGCAGGCTTTCAGCGACGCCGCTTCCTCCCCGTAGTAGGCCTGCAGCAGGGACTCGGCCACGCACAGGTACACCTGATCGTCCATCATATGGTCCTCCGTCAGCCGGGCGTCCGTCATATTGGGCACGGTGAGGGCCATGTCCAGCTCCCCGTCCAGCACCAGCTCCGTCAGCTCCGAGGAGATGGTGTCCGTGAGCCGCACCTCCACCTTGGGGAAGCGCTGGGAGAACTGGGGCAGGATATGGGGCAAGCTGGTGTTCATGCGCAGGGTGCTGGCCCCGAAGCGCAGGATGCCCCGTTCCTGGTGCTCGATGTCGGCCAGGATGGCCTTCAGATTGGCTTCCTCGTTCAAAATGGCCCTGGCGGAGGAGAGGACGTGCTCTCCGGCGGGGGTCAGGGACAGGGCGGGCTTGCGGTAGAGGAGGGGCGTGCCGTAGTAGCTTTCGAGCCGGGCGATGTGGTTGCTCAACGTCTGCTGAGAGACATACAGCCGCTCCGCCGTCCGGGTCATATGCAGGTCCTTGGCGAGCTCCGTGAAATAGTAAAGGCTGACCAGCTCCATATACGCCTCCTGCACAAAGTTTCCTTGTTGAAAAGTCAAAATATCGCTGTTTGCTTTTTGAAAGGCACATACGATCTGCACGTGCATACCGCCCCTGACGTGGTCCCCCGCAAGTGCTCCGACGTCCAGCTGGCAGAGCGCATGCGCGCCGCCG
>CACXNN010000071.1 GCA_902768995.1 uncultured Eubacteriales bacterium
CCGAACAGGTATATATAGGAAGTATACCACCATCCTGGCAAAATTCAATTTTTTCTCCCATTATCTACCAAAAATCCACATTTCGACCCCCTGGACGGCAGAATATTTACAGTTCAGACACGGTTTTTTCGCACCAAACGGGGGGCAGACGGTTGAAAAAAAACGCCGTCTCGGGTACAATTGGTACATCTATAAATAGGCATCCACAGAGGTATTGACGGTATGGACCGAGAAACCAAAGAAAACCCCATCCTGGAACCGGAGCAGGAGAACCCGGAGCAGGCCGGCCAGCGGCAGTCCTTCCCGGGCCTTCGCCGCGCCCTCAAAAAGGCGTACCAGCGGTTCGAAGCGGCCCGGGCCCGGTTCGTGGCGGGCCGGAACGCCTTCTGCCGGACCCTGCGGAGCGCCTTCGATTCTGTGGCCGCCTTCTTCCTGAAGATCTGGGCCGTCATCGGTCCCCCCTGCAAGAAGGTGGCCCACGCCGTGGCGGTGGCCGCCAAGGCGGTGTGGAAGGTGCTGGGCCCCCTGCTCAAGAAGCTGTGGCAGTGGATGAAGCCCGGCCTCCTCTTCCTGGGGAACAAGATCAAGGCGGGCGCGGCGTATCTCGCCGCCCGGTTCAAGGCCCTCAACAAGCCCATGCAGATCGGCATCGGCGCGGTCAGCGGCTCCCTGGTCCTGCTCATCATCGCCCTGATGATCAGCTCCCACGTGTCCCGGACCGCCCTGCTGGCGGCGGAAGCCACCCCCAGCGGGGACAGCACCCTGCCCGTGGTCAGTGAGACCCAGGGGCCCACCCTGCCCCCGGCCTCCCCCACCCCCATCCCGGAGCCCCTGCAGGACAAGGTCCTGAAGAAGGGGGACGACTCTCCCACCATCGCCATCGTCCAGACCCGGCTCATGGAGCTGGGCTACATGGACAGCGACGAGCCCACGGAGCACTTCGGCAGCATCACCGAGGCGGCCCTCATGCGCTTCCAGCGGCATAACGATTTGAACGCCGACGGGCATCTGGGCGAGGGCACCTGGCTGCTGCTCATGAACGAGGGCGTCCAGATCTGCGTCATGCAGAACGGAGACGAGGGCGACGACGTGGAGAGCGTCCAGACCCGGCTTTACGAGCTGGGGTACCTGGGCAAGAACTTCATCACCGGCACCTACGGGGAGAAGACCAGCGCCGCCGTGGCGGACTTCCAGAAGGCCAACGGCATCGCTCCCGACGGCATGGTGGGCCACGAGACCTCGGAGGTCCTTTACTCCGACAACGTGGTGGGCAACTTCTTCTCCAAGGGGGAGGTCAGCGACACCATCGCCGTCTACCAGGAGCGGCTCAAGAAGCTGGGGTATCTGGCCAACGACTACAAGGTGAAGGGCAAGATGGACGACGCCACCATCACCGCCATCCGCAAGTTCCAGGACAACAACGATTTGACCCCCGACGGGTGTCTGGGGCCCACCACCATGTCCGCCATGGACGCCAAGACCGCCAAGGCCTTCACCCTGAAGCTGGGCATGAAGGGCTCCGAGGTGAAGGCGGTGCAAAAGCGGCTGAAGGCCCTGGGGTATCTGACCTCCAATGGCCAGGTCAACGGCTACTTCGGCGACGTGACGGAGAACGCCGTGGAGGAGTTCCAGCGGCGCAACGGCCTCAGTGCCGACGGCACCGTGGGCGCCAAGACCCTGGAGAAGCTGAACAGCTCCTCCGCCAAGAAGGCCAAGGTCACCCCCAAGCCCACCGTCAAGGCCACGGCCAAGCCCAAGGCCACCTCCAAAGCCACCTCCAAGACCGGCGGCGGCAGCAAGCCCACCAGCAAGCCGGGCTCCAACGCCACCGCCAAGCCCGTGAGCACCAGCGCCCGGGGCGCGGACAAGCTGATCTCCATCGCCGAAAGCAAGATCGGCTGCCCCTACTCCCGGGGCGCCAAGGGGCCCAACAAATTCGACTGCTCCGGCTTCGTATACTGGTGCATGAAGCAGGCGGGCTTCAGCGGCGGCTACATGACCAGCATCACCTGGCGGTCCTGCACCCGCTACCCCCGGATCAACAGCATGAGCCAGATCCAGCGGGGCGACATCCTGGTGTTCAAGGGCAACTCCATGGATTCGGGCCACGTGGGCATCTACCTAGGCGGCGGCAAGATGATCGACGCCAGCTCCGGTGCGGGCCAGGTGCGCATCACCACCTCCGTCCTCTCCGGCAACTACTGGAAGCAGCACTTCCTGATGGCCTACCGGATCTATAACTAAAAGAAACGACTGCGGCGTCGGGGCATCCCCGGCGCCCTTTTATATAGGGAGGATCTATGCATAACAGCTGTATGGCCCGGGTGGCGGCCCTGTACTTCCGTCTCCAGCCCAAGCGCACGGAGGCCTGGTACGATAACCACCTGGCGGCCCTGCAGAAGGAGCCCCAGCCCCTTTCGCCCCCGCCTCGGAACATGGCCTGCCGGACGGAGGACGGGCCCCGGGGCCGCGTCTTCTGGCTGAACGAGGGGGGCCAAGGGCCCTATACCGTCTTCTACCTCCACGGCGGGTCCTATATCCACGACTTTTCCTATTTCCATTGGCGGTTCCTGAAGAAGCTCATCGAAAGGACCGACGCCGCCGTGGCGGCCCCAGCCTACGCCCTGGCCCCCTGGGGGACCTGGCGGGAGGCCTTCGAGCTGATCCTCCCCCTGTTCACGGCCTACGCCGCGGCCCACCCGGAGCGGAAGCTGATCCTCATGGGCGATTCGGCGGGGGGCGGTCTGGCGGCGGCGGTAGCTCTGGAACTACAGCGGACGGGGATGCGGCTCCCAGACGAGCTGATCCTCCTGTCCCCCTGGATGGACGTGACCATCAGCGACCCGGCCATCGACGCCTTTATCCCCAGGGACCCCTGGCTGACCCCCGCCCATCGGGCCTGCGGCCGGTGGTGGGCCGGGAAGCTGGACCCGCGGGACCCCCGGGTGAGCCCCGGCTACGGGGACTGGAGGGGGTTTCGTCACGTGACCGTCTTCGCAGGGACCCGGGAGATATTGAACCCGGACAGCGTGAAGCTCTACGAAAAGCTGGACCGGGACGGCGCCAACGAGCTCGTGGTCCGGGAGGGCATGTTCCACGTCTATCCCCTGCTGCCCGTCCCGGAGGCTAAGCCGGCATTGGACAGGATCGTGGAGATCGTACAAAGGGAGGTGCCCAGAGCATGAGCGTTCAGGACATACAGCAGGAACTGTTCCGGCTCCGGGACCAGAGCTATCGGGATTTTCAGGCGAAGCTGATCCCCTCTATGGACCCAGACCGCATGATCGGGGTCCGCACCCCGGCCCTGAGGGCCTATGCCAAGGCCCTGCTGAAGGAGCCCTCGGCAGAGGAGTTTTTGCAGGCGCTGCCCCACCGGTATTTCGACGAGGACCAGCTCCACGCCTTCCTCCTGTCCGAGATCAGGGATTTCGACCGCTGCGTCGGCGAGGTGGATCGGTTCCTGCCCTACGTGGACAACTGGGCCACCTGCGATCAGCTGTCGCCCCGGTGCTTCAAGAAGCACCGGCGAGAGCTGCTGCCCTACATCCGGCGCTGGATCGATTCCGGGGAGACCTATCCCGTGCGCTTCGGCGTGGGGATGCTGATGCAGCACTATCTGGAGGAGGACTTCGACCCCGCGTACCCGCGGCTGGTGGCGGACCTTCGCTCCGAGGAATACTACGTGAACATGATGCGGGCCTGGTACTTCGCCACGGCCCTGGCGAAGCGGTACGAGGATATCCTGCCCTATCTGGAAGGGGACGCGCTGGACCCCTGGACCCACAACAAGGCCATCCAGAAGGCGACGGAGAGCTATCGCGTCAGTCCGGAGCAGAAGGCGCATCTGAAAGGTTTGAAAAGGAGGGAGCGCTAATGGCGTCCAGCAAGGAATATTTGGGATATGTTTTGGAGCAGCTCTCGGAGGTGGAGGGGCTCCGGTATCGGCCCATGATGGGCGAATACCTGATCTACTGCCGAAACAAGCTGGTGGGCGGGGTCTACGACGACCGCCTTCTGGTGAAGCCCACCAAGGCCGCCTGCGCCCTGCTGCCGGACGCGCCTCGGGAGGAGCCCTACCCTGGAGGCAAGGCGATGCTCCTGGTGACGGAGATGGAAAACAAGAGCCTCCTGCGGGAGCTGCTGGAGGCTGTGGCGGGGGAAGTCTGAAGTTTCAGCTCTTCTTTACGAACTGATGCCGGCACTTGGGGCAGGTGATGCGGATCTTGCCCTTGCCCTTGGGCACCCGGACCGTGGCGCGGCACTGGGGGCAGCGGAAGTACCGGTGGGTCTTGCGATCCTGCCAGCGGGCCTTGCCGCGGCGGAACCAGCCCAGGACCTTGTTCTTGCAGACGAAGTACCTATAGTTCTCCGCAGCCCGGGCCTGGGTGCGCTTGGAGAAGGTCCGAAAGAGGCTGTAGATGAGCAGGGCCCAGGACAGGGTCACCAGCACCGAACCCACGATCAGGGTGACCTTATTGTCGATCCCCGACAGCACGAAGCCTATGAGCAGCAGCACCCAGCCGCAGACGGTCAAAAACCGATTCAGCTCGTCGGCCCCGTAGCGGCCCTCCATGAATTTGCGCAGTCGTTCCTTCATTTCTCTCCCACCCCTCGTTTCGATGGCACCAGTATGGCGCATCATTATGAACCCACTGTGAAAACAGATGGTTTTTCATGCAAAGTTTTGTTGACGGGAGGGGAAGGAGGCTTTACACTGGATGTGCGCGGAAGGCCCTTCCCAAAGGACGCCTTCCCTTGAATCTGCTGATGGGAGCCGAGACCCTATGGCCAAGAAACGATACGTCCGAAAAAAGAACACCTCCCGCCGCCCGGGCTGCTTCTTGTGGCTCCTCCTGCTGGCGCTGGCGGTGGGCCTGGCCCTGTTCTGGATCCTCCGCCCCGCCTCCGACGCCGGGGCCGCCCCAGCCGGAGACATGGGCTGGTACACCGACGATCTCGGCCGCATCGAGGACGACAAGGCCCTGGTGGAGGGCATGGCGGCCTTCGAAAAGCGCACCGGCGTCCGGCCCTACCTCACCATCCTGGACGGCATCGCCCCGGATGCGCTGGACTACTTCGTCCAGGAGGAGTTCGCCTCCTACTTCAGCTCCGGCGACAGCCTGCTGGTGGTCTACGACGAATGGGGGAGCGACGAATACTTCCTGTCCGCCCAGGCCGGGGCCGGGAGCGCCCTGTCCGCCGAGGACGTGGAGACGGTCCTCGCCTGTCTCGAGGCCGCCTACGCCGATCCTTCCTACAAATCCTACGCCCAGGCCTTCGGCGCGGGCTTTGAGCAGGGGGCCCAGCGGGTGTCTGCCCCGGCGAAGACCGGCGGCGCCGGGCTGCTGCTGGCCCTGGGGCTGCTGCTGCTGGCGCTGAGCGCGGTGCTGGTCCTCTTTTTGCGGAAAAAAGCCCGTACCAGCGCCCGCTGGGACCGGGTGGACGGTTGACTATCCCGCGCATGTATGGTACACTTTCAGATGGTATGTAGGGGGCTGATCGGCTCTCTGCCAAATAAAACAAGAGAAAGGGAACTATCATGAAAAAGTTTGTTGCTATCCTGCTGTGCCTGGTGATGGTCCTGGCCATCGTCGCCTGCAAGAAGACCGAAACCAAGACCGAAGAACCCAAAGCGGAAGCCGGCTCCAGCAAGCTCCAGGTGGTCAACCTGGTCAACGGCAACCTGGGCGACAAGTCCTTCTTCGACTCCGCTGAGAGCGGCATGGTCGCCCTGAAGAACGCGGGCCTGGTGGACTACCGCACCATCGAGATGGGCACCGACGAGAGCACCTGGAAGAACTACGTGGAAGAGGTCGCCGCCTCCAAGAAGTACGACATCATCGTCTGCGGCACCTGGCAGATGCCCGACAACCTGATCCCTGTGGCTCAGAAGTACCCCGATCAGCTCTTCATCATCTATGATACCGAGGTGAAGGTGGACGACAAGTACCTGCCCAACGTGGCCTCCATCCAGTACAACCAGAACGACATGGGTTACCTGGTAGGCGTGTACGCCGCCCTCCTGGAGACCAAGTCCGACCTGAAGGGCCTCAACGATCAGAAGATCCTGGGCTTCGTGGGCGGCGAGGACTCCCCCGTCATCTGCGACTTCTTGGTGGGCTACATCGAGGGCGCCCAGTCCATCGATCCTGAGATCAAGGTCGACTGGCGCTGGATCGGCAACTACATCGACTCCGCTCTCGGCAAGGAGATCGGCGCCGCCGAGATCGAAGCGGGCGCGGACATCATCTGGGGCGTGGGCGGCAATGCCGGCACCGGCGCCGTGGAAGCCTGCTATGAGAAGGGCATGTACTTCATCGGCACCTGCTCCTACCTGGGCCTGGCTGAGGACGGCGTGGGCATCGCCACCGCCGGCAACTTCGCCAAGCAGTCCAAGGACATTCAGGACGCCGTCAACGCTGTGAAGGACAAGATCCTCTCCGGCGAAGTGAAGGTCGATACCGCGTTCGACCCCAACTTCGACTACTACGCCCTGATGAACGCCGTCAAGGCCGGCAACTAATTTCACAGCGTCCTTAGGCACACGCTAAGGGAAAGGGGGAGCCAACGAACGGCTCCCCCGTTTGGATTATGGGGGGAAGGCCCTTCCCCCTGTCTGGCAAAAAGCAAAGGAAGGGGAAAGCGGATGCAGAACAACGAATATGTCGTTGAGATGCGGGGCATCGACAAGATCTACCCCAACGGCATCGCCGCCAACCAG
>CACXNN010000072.1 GCA_902768995.1 uncultured Eubacteriales bacterium
GGCTGCCGACGAGAGCCGGGACTTGATCCAGGAAGCCCTGCGCGGCGCGGACATGGTGTTCATCACCGCCGGTATGGGCGGCGGCACCGGCACGGGCGCGGCGCCCATCGTGGCCCAGTGCGCCAAGGAAATGGGCATCCTCACCGTGGGCGTGGTCACCAAGCCCTTCACCTTCGAGGGCCGGGTCCGCATGCGCAACGCGGAAGCGGGCATCGAGAATTTGAAGCCCGCCGTGGACACCCTCATCACCATCCCCAACGACAAGCTGATCGCGCTGGTGGGCAAGGCCTCCCTGCCCGACGCCCTCCGGGTAGCCGACGACGTGCTTCGTCAGGGCATCCAGGGCATCTCCGATCTCATCGCCGTGCCCTCCATGATCAACCTGGACTTCGCCGACGTGAAGACCATCATGAAGGAAAAGGGCATGGCCCACATGGGCATCGGCACCGCCTGCGGCGAGAAGCGGGCCAGCGAAGCGGCCAAGCAGGCCGTGGAGAGCCCCCTGCTGGAGACCAGCCTGCTGGAGACCAGCATCGACGGCGCCAAGGGCATCCTCATCAACATCACCGGCGGTCCCGATCTGAGCCTGCTGGAGGTCAACGAGGCCGCGGAGCTCATCCAGCAGTCCGCCGATCCCGACGCCAACATCATCTTCGGCGCGGACATCGACGAGAGCATGGGCGACGCCCTTCGGATCACCGTCATCGCCACGGGCTTCGACAAGGCCGAGGTGGGCAAGCAGAGCGCCCAGCAGCCCCTGGTGTTCGGCAGCCGTCCCGCTCCCGCGCCCCGGGCTTACAGCGCGCCCCAGTCCGTGCCCGCTTCCGCGGAGAACGCCTTCTCCGCCCGGCCCTACGCCCAGCTGAAGGAGGAGGACGCCCCCACCGCCGAGCCGGAGGCCCCCCAGAAGAAGGAGAGCACCTTCACCGAGCAGGACATCCGCCGGGAGTACACCAACCGTCCCGCCAACAAGCTGGACATCCCCGCCTTCCTGCGCAAGTAAAGCGAGCTGAACGCGAAAGCACCGGACGAAGATCGTCCGGTGCTTTTTTGCCGCCTTGACAGGGATTTTGCCCCATAGTATAGTTACAATAGAATGATGTCCCTGTCCGAAGGCAGGCGGCAAAAAGGAGGAGCCCCATGAAACGTATCCTGACATTGACCCTGGCCCTGCTGATGATAATGGCGCTGTTCGGCGTGAGCGGCGCGACCAGGTACGCCTATGCGGAGGGCGAGACCCCCGCCCCCACCGCCGAACCCGAAGCCGCCGCGGAAGCGGAGGAGCCGGTCAACCCCTACCTGGGCCTGTGGGAGATCACCGGCCGGAAGGAAGGGGAAGTCTATGCGCCCTATGGAGACGGGGAGGAGAAGATCTACATGGACTTCCTGCCCAACGGCGCCATCTATGCCATCCTGTACGATGGGGAGGACGCCGACGAGGATTATGCCGCCTATTTGGTGTCCGATGAGAACGCCCTGACCCTGTTCGAGGGGGGCGAGCCCATCCCCGGCGTGTACGACCCGGAGACGGGCGTCATCACCGTCACGGCCGAAGCCGTCAACGGTCCGTACATCACCTACCTCCAGCGGGTCACGGCGGACCCCCTGCCCGACGTCTGGTCCATGATGGACGGCGCCAAGGAGCAGCAGGTATTTTACGGCTATCAGATGCGGAACGAAAGCCAGGTCATGGATCTGGTGGAGTTCCTGGCCCTTGTGGACGAGGACCCCGGCGACTACTATTGCCTGACCATGCAGCCTGACGGCACCGGCCACGTGCAGTTCGGCAGCGAGGAGCTAAGCGGCGACATCCTCTGGAACGAGACCCAGATCATCGCCGTGGGCAACGAGGATGATCCCGCCCCCTACACCCGGGAGAAGGGCCACATCCTCATGGACATGGACGGCACCATCATGGACTTTGCCCCCGCCGGCGAGATCGAAGCTTTGATGGCGGTCAAGACATGGGAGCTGAAGAACCTCCCCGCCCAGATCCCGGAGGACATGGAGGGCACCTGGGAGCTGGCCAAATGCAAGGCCTACGGCATCGAGATCACCCCTGAGCAGATGGAAACCAGCATGACCTTCGTCCTGAACCTCAACGGCACGGCGGTCCTGTACACCAACGACATGGCCCCCGCCGGGTATCGGCTGTCCCAGAAGGAGGAGGGCATCTGGATCCTCTCCTCCGGCGGCGTAGAGCTCTTTGAGCTGAAGTACGACGGCACGGCCCTGACGCTGGGCTACATGGGCGTGGATATGATCTTCGAAAAGGCCGAAGGCTGATCCTGAAGGAACGCAAAAGGAAGCCGCCCCAGGGGTGGCTTCCTTATTAATTTGTTTATAACAGTCCTTCCGCCAGCAGGTGCTCCAAGACCATGGCCTCCCGGAGGAGCATGGTGTGGTACTTGCGTTTATAGACGCTGGTCAGGGCCTTGTTCTGCCGGATGGCCTCTCGAGGGTCCACCCAGCGAAGGGTATAGCCCTCCTCCGCCTCGTAGCCGTCCAGCTCCTGGGGCACGGCGGCCACGGCCAACGCCAGGTGGTAGAAGTTGTCCTGGATGAACAGAGGCTCCCGGTCACCCCGCTCGATCCGATGAACGAAGCCATAGGGCCGGACGCTCTTGGGGTCCAGGACCAGCCCCGCCTCCTCCCGGGCCTCCCGCAGGAGGGCCGCCTCCCGGCTCTCCCCCGGCTCGATGCCGCCGCCGGGAAACTTGTAGTGGCGGAACTTCCGGCTGTAGACCATGGCCACCCGACCGTCCCGGATGACGATGGCCCGGGCCGAGGGCCGGGAGAAGGCCTTGCCGCCCTCCGTATAATTCTGGGCGTCCAGGGTGAACAGCAGCCGCATGCGGCTCTCCTCCAGGGTGAGGAGCCGCCGCTTCGTATCGAGGCCCCCGGCAAAGCCCGTCAAGCTCCCGTCCGCGCCGATGACCCGGTGGCAGGGGATCAGGATGGCGATGGGGTTGTTGTGGACCGCCTGGCCCACGGCCCGGGGGGAGCCGCAGCCCGCCGCCTTGGCCAGCGCGCCGTAGCTCACGGTGTCGCCGAAGGGCACCCGGACCAGCTCCCGCCACACCCTTTGCTGAAAGGCCGTGCCCGCCGGGGAAAGGGGCGGCGTGGGGCCAGGGTCCCGGCCCAGAAAGTATTCGTCCAGCCAGGCGAAGGCCGCCCGGAACAGGGGCAGGTCCGTGATCTGCTTCGGCGAGGGACCGAAGCGAAGCTCCGTCAGGGAGGTCCCGTCGGAAGCGAGGGCCAGAGGCCCCACGGGGCTGTCGTACTGGGTATAGAACATAGGGGACCTCCTTACACTAAGAACCACACCAGCGCGCCCGCGGCCATGAGCCCCCAGCCCAGGAAGGCGGGCTTTGTCCGGTTGGGCAGGAAATAGTCCGAAACGAACAGCATCCCCGCGAACCACAGGAGCAGGGCTGCGCCGTTGCAGGGCGGCAGGGTCAGGCCCGCCACAGGCACCAGCTCCGCCAGGGTGAAGAGATAGTACAGCACGCCCTTGGGCAGCAGGGCCACGATCTGGGCCGCTGCCGGCAGCAGCGGATAGAGGAGCACCGCGATCCAGCCGGGGATCAGGAAGAGGGGCGCCGCGGGCAGCGCGAGAAGGGACAGGAACATGCCCACCCAGGACACCTCCCCGCCCGTCACGGAGAGCAGGGGCAACGTGCCCAGGAACACGCCCACGGCCCTGGCCAGAAGGCCGCCCAGCCCCTCCCGCTGGCCGTGCAGCAGGTCCGTCACGGGCCCGGTCAGGCAGCTGAGGCCCCAGATGGCCCCGAAGGACAGGCGAAAGCCCGATGCCATGAGCAGGGCCGGGTTGATGAGGAGCAGCAGCGTCCAGGCACAGCCGATCACGCTGATGGGATCGTCCTGCCGATCCAGCAAATGGGAGAACCAGACCGCCAGCAGCATGATCGCCGCCCGCAGGGAGGAGGGCGAAAGGCCCGTCAGCAGGCAGAAGAGGAACAGCAGCAGGACGGACAGCAGGAACCGGAGCCACTTGCGCCGTCCCCGGATGAGCCGCAGGGCCGCCCCGCAGACCACGCCCACGTGGAGGCCGGACACGGTCAACAGGTGCAGCAGCCCGCTGCGGCGAAAGGCCAGGAAGGTGAGATAGTGGACGTCGTCCCGATCCCCGAACAGCATGCCCCGGGCCACGCCTCCGTTCTCCCCGAAGAGAGCGTCCGCCGACGCGCCCAGCTTCTCCCGCCAGCGGAGGGCTAGGCCGTAGAGGGGGTCCGCCCGGCCCTGCCGGACGATGATCTCCCCCGCCCCCTGGGCCGCGTACAACACGGTCTTCAGGCTCTGGACCGCGCCTCGATCGTCGGGCGTCACCCGGGCCTGCAGGGACAGGGCGTCCCCGTAGGCAAGATCGGCGTGGAAGGGCACGGTGAGGGTCAGGGCTCCCGGCACCCGCCGCCCGTCCAGGGTCACCCGGTCCAATATCACGGTGGTCTCGCCTCGCTTCTGTTCCGGCGCGTCCATCACGGCGCCCGTCACCTCGTAGAGGCCGGGGACCACGTTCACCTGGGGCAGGGCCGCCCCGCGCAGGAGCAGCAGGCCCAGGAGCAGGGGCAGGGCGTAGACGGTCCTCCCCCGCCGCAGCAGGACCACGCCCAGGGCCAGGGTGACCAGGCCCAGCACCAGCAGCAGCCACCCGCCCAGGCGCAGGGCCAGAAGGGCCCCGATCAGGGCCCCCGGGATGCCCCAGAGCATGGGCCGCTCGTTGAAATATCGACGTTGTCTCAGCCAGTCCTCCATATGGAACGAGTATACCGCATATCCGCCTTTCGGTAAAGAGCCGTTGACCCATCCGTACGAATATGGTATACTGCCCCTATGAACGAGAAATTGAGACAAGTCATCGAAAACAGCCGCCGCATCGCCTTTTTGGGCGGGGCGGGCCTGTCCACGGAAAGCGGCATCCCCGACTTTCGCAGCGCGGACGGCATCTACAAGGCCCAGACCGCCTACGGTCACTCCCCGGAGGTGCTGTTGAGCCACGACTTCTTCTGGCGGCACACGGAGGTCTTCTACGACTACTATCGCAAGTTCCTCCTGTACCCGGACGCTAAGCCCAACAAGGCCCACAGGGCCCTGGCGAAGCTGGAGCAGGACGGCAAGCTCACCGCCGTCATCACCCAGAACATCGACGGGCTCCATCAGGCCGCGGGAAGCCGGAACGTGTTGGAGCTCCACGGCAGCGTCCACAGGAACTACTGCACCAAGTGCCGGAAGTTCTACCCCATGGAGTACATCCTGGAGAGCGAAGGCGTGCCCACCTGCAGCTGCGGCGGCGTCATCAAGCCCGACGTGGTCCTCTACGGGGAGGGGCTGGATACCAAAACGTTGGTCTCCGCCGTGACCCACATCCAACGGGCGGACACCCTGATCGTGGGCGGCACGTCCCTGGTGGTGTACCCGGCCGCCGGGCTCATCGACTACTTCTCCGGCAAGGAGCTGGTGCTCATCAATTTGAGCCGCACGGATCGGGATTCCGACGCCACCCTCTGCGTCCACGAGAAGATCGGCGAAGCATTGTCCTTCCTTTTGGAAGAATGATAGAACGCAACAAGGAAAACGAAAGGGAACTGATAATGGAAGAATGCAATCATGATTGCTCCAACTGCTCCGCGAACTGCGACAGCCGGGACCCCAAGAGCTTTATCGAGCAGCCCCACCCCCTGTCCAAGGTGAAGAAGGTGGTGGCCGTGCTCAGCGGCAAGGGCGGCGTGGGCAAGTCCCTGGTGACCTCCCTGCTGGCGGTGAACACCCAGCGGGCGGGCTACCGGGCCGCCATCCTGGACGCGGACGTAACCGGCCCCTCCATCCCCCAGGCCTTCGGCATCCATGAGAAGGCCACGGGCACCGAGGACGCCCTGTTCGCCTCCCAATCCAAGACCGGCATCCAGATGATGAGCATCAACCTGCTCCTGCCCGACGAGACCTCCCCCGTGGTGTGGCGGGGCCCCGTCATCGCGGGCGCGGTGAAGCAGTTCTGGACCGACGTGGTCTGGAAGGACGTGGACGTGCTGTACGTGGACATGCCCCCGGGCACCGGCGACGTGCCCCTGACCGTCATGCAGTCCCTCCCCGTAGACGGCATCGTGGTGGTCACCTCCCCCCAGGAGCTGGTGGGCATGATCGTGGAGAAGGCCGTGAAGATGGCGGGGCTTTTGAACATCCCCATCGTGGGCATCGTGGAGAACCTCAGCTACTTCGAGTGCCCGGACTGTGGCAAGAAGCACTTCCTGTTCGGGGAGAGCCATCTCGAGGAGATCGCCGAGAAGAACGGCATCCCCGAGACCGCCCGCATCCCCATCTATCCGAAGCTCTCCGCCGCCGTGGATGCGGGGCTCATCGAGCTCTATGAGGGGCCCTGGCTCGATCAGCTGACGGCCTCGCTCCTCAAAGACGTAGAGGATTGAGAACAACTTACGCACGCAGGGAGGCGACCGCCTCCCTTGCTTTTTTGTGAGGAAAAGAATATACTTCATATATCGAAAAGAGAGGTGAGGGACATGGACGCGGCGGCGGTGTTGAAGGAAAGATTCGAACTCAGGGAGATCACGCCCGGGAAGTACCGGACCATGGGCAGCCCCATGATGCGCTTCCGGCTGGAACAGTACGAGGTCGATGGCCTGGGG
>CACXNN010000073.1 GCA_902768995.1 uncultured Eubacteriales bacterium
AATTCCTGGGAAGGGAGCATATGTGATCTATGAAATCTATCACCCGCTTTATCGGCGCCGTCGTGCTTATCGTCGTTTTGGCCGGTTTTGTGCTGTTCAAGCTGAATGAAAGGGGATTCCTGTCCGGGAATCTGTCCCAGTGGATCTCCACTATGACCGAGCACGTCCTTGGCATCAAGAACGACACGGAGGACTTCCTCCACGAGGAAGGGTATCTGCTGCCCACGGCCACCATCGATCCCAATCAGCAGCAAACCACGAATCCTACATATTAAGTTCGTCAAGGGTTCAAGAGGCCGAAAGTCCTTTTATCCATGATAAACAAAAGAGGCAGGAAAACTACCTGCCTCATTTGTTTGGTCTGGGTGAGAAGATTTGAACTTCCGGCCTCTTGAACCCCATTCAAGCACGCTACCAAACTGCGCTACACCCAGAAATATGCGGTCGTTCTCGGCATAGAAAAAAGTCAAGCCTTTTTTTGACACAGTATTCTTTCTGCCCATGCAGCGAAAAATGCGAAAATTTTTTGGTATTGGCCCCTAAATGCACCTTCACTCGGCAGTTTATTGTGTTTCTTTTCTATGGACAAAATCTTTTCTTGATATTGGAAAGATTAATTGAATTTATGCTTTGCACGGGCTATAATGAAGAAAAAAATACGGAGCGTGAAGATCGTGGATCGTACGGATATTCAGATTCTGACCTGCTTGCAGGAGAACGCCAGAATGAATGCTTCCACCATAGCCGAACGGGTGAACCTTTCCACATCGGCGGTGATCGAACGCATGCGTAAAATGGAAAACAGCGGCTGTATCGAGCGGTACACCGCTATTTTTAGTGAGTCCGCCATGGGGCGGGACGTGTCCGCCTTCATCTCAGTGGGCATGGAGCATCCCAAATACGTGGAGGGGTTCGTGAGCACCGTCAACGGTCACAAGGATATCATCCAGTGCTACTACATGGCCGGCGACTTCGACTTCCTGCTTCACGTGGTGACCGCTTCCACCAGCACCTTGACCCGCGTGCTGGAGGACATCAAGCGCATCCCCGGCGTCAGCAAGACACGGACGCATCTGGTGTTGAGGACGGACAAAAACATCCTGTCCCCGCTGCCGGAAGCGACGAAATAACCTATATAATAAAAATGGAGGAAAAACAAATGATCATCGGTGTCCCTAAAGAAATCATGCACGGCGAGCGCCGTGTGGCCGCTACCCCTGAAACCGTGGCGAAGTTCGTCAAGGACGGCGCCCATGTGCTGGTGGAAAACGGCGCTGGCGTCGGCGCTTTCTTCGCTGACGAAGCCTATGCAGCGGCTGGTGCCGAGATGGTGGCGGACGTTGCCGACCTGTACGCCCGCGCGGACGTGATCCTGAAGGTCAAGGAGCCCCTGTTCAACGAGGAGAAGGGCTGCTCCGAGATCGACATGATGCATGCCGGTCAGTACATCATCACCTTCATCCATCCCGCCTCTCCCGTGAACCATCAGATGGTCAAGGATATGGCGAAGAAGGGCGTCATCGGCCTCACGCTGGACGGTGTGCCCCGTATCTCCCGGGCCCAAAACATGGATGCCCTCACGTCCATGAGCACCGTGGCCGGCTATAAGGGCATGCTGATGGCCGCCTCCGACCTGGAAAAGTTCATGCCCCAGATCTTCTGCGCCGTGGGCATGATCAAACCCTGCAACGTGCTGGTCATCGGTGTGGGCGTGGCTGGCCTGCAGGCTCTTGCCACCGCCAAGCGTCTCGGCGCCGTCACCTACGCGGCCGACATCCGTCCCGCGGCCGTGGAGCAGGCCAAGTCTCTGGGCGCCAAGCCCGTGGAACTGGACGTTCCCGCTGAGGAAGCCATCGCCCCGGGCGGCTATGCCCAGAAGCTCCCCGAAGCTACCCTGCTCCGTGAGCGGGAAGCCATCGCGGCGGTCCTGCCTAACATGGACGTGGTGTTCTGCTCCGCGCTGATCCCCGGCAAGCTCGCCCCCGTGGTCATCACCGACGAGATGGTCAAGACCATGAAGGAAGGCTCCGTCATCGTGGATATCGCCATCGACCAGGGCGGCAACTGCGCCATCACCCCTCCGGGCACTCGCGAGATCAAGCATGGTGTGGTCCTCGAGGGCATCAAGAACATCCCCGGTATGCTGGCCTCCAGCTCCACCTGGATGTTCGCCCAGAACATCTACAACCTGACCAAGTTCCTCACCCATGACGGCAAGATCGAGCTGGACATGAATGACCAGATCGTCAAGTCCATCCTGGTCACCATGGACGGCAAGATCGTCCATGAGGGCGCCCTCGAGGCCATGGGCCTGAAATAAGGAGGTATCCCTTGCATCCGCTGATCCTTGTGGGCATCTTCATCGTCTCCAGTGTGCTTGGGTACGTGCTCATCAAAAACGTGCCGAGCCTTTTGCATACGCCCCTCATGTCCGGCATGAACGCCCTTTCCGGCGTCACCGTGCTGGGGGCCATGATCGCCGTGGCCACCGCTGCCTTCACGGGCAGCAAGGTGCTGGCGGTGATCGCCATCGCCCTGGCTATGTTGAACGTGGCCGGCGGCTTCCTGGTCACCCACCGGATGCTGCTGATGTTCGGCCATAAAAAGGAGAAGGAGGAGAAGGAAGCATGATCGATTCCGTCTACTACGTTCTCTGTATCGTCCTGGCCGGGCTGGTGCTGCTGGGCATCTCCATGATGAGCAAGGTGAAGTCCGCCCTGTGGGGCAACCTGCTCTCCTGCGCCTGCATGGCGGCCGCCATCGTGCTGACCATCATCCGGTACGACTTCTCCGGCAAGTGGCTCTGGCTCCTTGTGGGCCTGGTGCCCGCGGCCATCGCCGGGGCGATCCTGGCCAAGAAGGTGAAGATGATCGAAATGCCCCAGACCGTGGCCATGCTCAACGGCTTCGGCGGCGCGGCCTCCGCTTTAGTGGCGGCGGTCACCCTGACCGACGGCAAGGCTATCGGCGCTTTTGAAGCGGTCACAGCGGGCATCGCCCTGGTCATCGGCATGGTGACGTTGCTGGGCAGCATCCTGGCCGCCGGAAAGCTGGCCAAATGGTTCAACCAGCGTCCCGTGATTCTGAAGGGCCATAAGACCTGGGTGCTGCTGGCCGGCATCCTGGCCGTCCTCTGCATCCTGCCGCTGGTCCTCTGCCAGGGGAACAACGGGCAGCTGATCCTGTTCACCCTGCTGTGCGCGGTCCTGGCCGGTGCCTTCGGCTGGCTGTTCGTGCTGCGGGTGGGCGGCGCTGACATGCCCATCACCATCAGCCTTCTGAACTCCCTGTCCGGCGTGGCGGGCGGTATCGCGGGCATGGCCATCGGCGAACCTTTGCTGGTAGCCGTGGGCGGCATCGTTGGCGCCTCCGGCCTGATCCTTACCGAGGTCATGTGCCGGGCCATGAACCGGAAACTCTCCGCCATTCTGACAGGCGCTACCACCGTTTCCGCCGTCCCTAAGGCTGCGGACCCTGTGCACGAGGAGAAGGAAGAGCCCGCTGAGGAGGCTGCGCCTGTGGAGGAAGCGGCTCCTGTGGTTGACAAGGAGGCCGAGGAGAAGAAGGTGTTCGAAGCCTTCAAGGCCGCCAAGAACGTGATCATCGTGCCGGGCTACGGCATGGCGCTCTCCCAGGCCCAGTACGCCGTCCGGGAGTTGAAGGACGCTTTGGAAGCCCATGGGGCCACGGTGCGCTTTGCCATCCATCCCGTGGCGGGCCGTATGCCGGGGCACATGAACGTGCTCCTCTGCGAGGTGGACATACCCTATGAGGACCTGTTCCAGATGGAGGATATCAACGATGACTTCAAGGCTGCCGACGTGACGTTGGTCATCGGCGCCAACGACGTCATGAACCCCGCCGCCAACACCGCCGAGGGCACGCCCATCTACGGGATGCCCGTGCTGAACGTGGGCGACTGCGGTCACGTGATCATCTGCAACTTCGACCTGAATCCTGGCTATGCCGGTGTGCCCAACCCGCTGTATGAGCGCACGGAGGGCGTGGCGCTGCTGATCGGCGACGCCAAGGAGAGCCTAAATAAGCTGAAGGAAATGCTCTGATCGAAATCGAAGCAGAAGGGGACCGTCTTCCATGACGGTCCTCTTTTTTTCTTCCCTTTTTGGTAAAGAATGTGCTATACTATGTAAAAACATGGGGGAGAGGCGTATGCGTAAGCTTTGGATCGATACCGATACGGCGTCTGACGACGCGGTGGCGCTGCTGATGGCGCTTCGAGAGCCCACGGTTCAGGTGCTGGGCATCAGCGTGGTCATGGGAAACGTGAGCCTGGAGCGGGCGGTCCGAAACGCCCTCATCAGCGTGGAGCGGGCGGGGACCTATGCGCCTCCCGTATACGCCGGAGCCAGCAAGCCCCTGTACCGGGACACGGATTTTGCCGTGGTGTGCCATGGGGTGGACGGCCTTTCCGACAGAGGCTACGCCGATCCGATCCTGAAGCCGGAGACGGGGAACGCCGTGGACGCCATGCTTTCCTGCGCCCGTGCGAATCCTGGTCAGGTGGAGCTGGTCACCTTGGGCCCTCTCACCAACGTGGCCATCGCCGCCTTCAAGGACCCGGCAGCCTTTCGCTGCTTCAAATCCGTCACCATCATGGGCGGCGCCCTGCGGATGCCTGGGAATTGGAGCCCGGTCTCCGAGTTCAATATCATCGTGGACCCGGAGGCGGCCGAAGCGGTGTTCCATGCAGGCGTGCCGGTGATCCTGGCCCCCTTCGAGATCTGCACAGGGGAAAGCCTGTTCCTGCAAGCGGATCGGGACAGGATGGCTTCGGTCTCGGAGGCCGGCGCCTTTGCGGTGGACTGCAACACGGTCCTGATCGAGTACGGCAAGCGCCTGGGGCTCAACGGCCTGTGCCTCGCGGATCCGGCGGCCATGGCGGTGGTCCTGTGGCCGGAGATCGTCCAGGAGCAGCAGGAAACGTACATGTGCGTGGAGACGGCAGGGAAGTACACCACCGGCATGGTCATATACGACTACATCGACCATCTGCACCGGCCCCGCAACGGGATCGTGATACAACGCATCGACGGACCTGCGTTCAAGGAGAAAACCATTCGTTGCCTGGCACAATAAAAACAGCTACACTTCCAAACAGGAGGATATGACCATGAAGAAAACCATCATCACCATCAGCCGAGAATTCGGCAGCGGCGGAAGGACCATCGGCCATCAGGTGGCCGATCGTCTGGGATACCCCTACTACGACAAGGAGCTCATCAAGAATGTGGCGGAAAAGACCGGCTTCGATCCCAACTATGTGGAGGAGTACGGTGAGTATTCCCCCGGCAAGAGCCTGCTGTCCCTTCTGTCCTCCTACACGGGCACCCATGGCACCATGGGCGGCATGAGCGTGTACGATTTCCTGTACGTCATGCAGCGTAAGGCCATTTTGGAGGTGGCGGAGCAGGGCCCCTGCGTCATCGTAGGCCGCTGCGCCGACTACATCCTGAAGGATCGGGAGGACGCCCTTCACGTGTTCATCCATGCGGACGAGGTGTTCAAGGCGGAGCGGATCGTGCGGCTGTACGGAGAGAGCGAGAAGAAGCCGGAGGAACGGCTCAAGGAGAAGGACACCAAGCGGGCTGTCAACTACAAGCATTTTACCGACAGGACCTGGGGCGATTGCCGCAACTATGATCTTTCTCTGAACAGCGGAAAGCTGGGGATCGACCGCTGCGTGGACTTGATCGTGCAGCTGGCCAACGAAGAATGAATCCTCATACCGGTCCGATTCCTTCGGGCCGGTTTTCCATTTTGGAAAAACAAACGGATTCCAGTTGAAAATATGAACGAAGTATGATAAAATACACTTTGCTTGTGGAAACACAAAATCAACAGGGAGGAAAACTATGAACAAGAAAGTATTTGCTTGTCTGCTGGCTGTCGTGATGCTGCTGGGCATGATCGTTGTGCCCGCCGCCGCCAAGGCCGAAGGGGAGGAGCCCGCGAAGGAGATCGTGGTCCTCTACACCAACGATGTGCACTGCGGTGTCACCGATGGTATGGGCTATGTGGGCGTCGCCCGCGTGAAGGCCGCCCTTGAGGCTGCCGGCAAGGAAGTCATCCTGGTGGACAATGGCGACGCCGTCCAGGGCGACGTCATCGGTACCCTCAGCAAGGGCGAAGCCATCGTGGAGCTCATGAACGATGTGGGCTACGACGTGGCCACCATCGGCAACCATGAGTTCGATTACGGCATGGACCAGTTCAAGAAGAACGTGAGTCTGGCCAAGTTCCAGTATGTCTGCTGCAACTTCCTTGATGATAAGGGCGCCGCTGTTTTGAAGCCCTACACCATCATCGAGAAGGCCGGCAAGAAGATCGCCTTCGTGGGCATCGATACGCCGGAAAACTTCATCTATTCCTTCTGCGAAGGCAACGACGGCCAGGACCTGTACAACAAGGTCCAGGAGACCGTGGACGCCGCCCGTGCTGAAGGCGCCGACTACGTGATCGCCCTGGCCCACCTGGGTGTGGATTACCAGAGCGCGCCTTGGACGGCTTCCGAGGTCATCGTGAACACCACCGGTATCGATGTGGTGCTGGACGGCCATTCTCACACCGATTTCAAGCTTGCGTATGGACAGGATTTCGTCGCCGTCAAGAACAAGGAGGGCAACGAGGTGATCCATACCTCCACCGGCACCAAGCTGGCCAACGTAGGCATCCTGACCATCGCCGGCGATAAGATCACCGCGAAGCTCGTCGACACAAGCGCCATGAAGTTCATGGATATGGCCGGTCTTCTTGCCGAGGATAACGGCGTCGGCGAAGTGGTGAAGGCTGCCATCGCCAAGAACGAAGAGCTGGTGAACACCGTCGTGGCCCACACCGATGTGGACCTCGTCATCAAGGACCCCGTATCCGGCGAGCGTATCGTCCGCAACCAGGAGACCAACCTGGGCGACCTGTGCGCCGATGCCTACCGTGCCATGGGTGAGACCGACATCGCCTTCGTCAACGGCGGCGGCGTGCGCGATACCATTCCCGCTGGCGACGTGACCTACGGCCAGATCATCAAAGTCCATCCCTTCGGCAACGCTCTGTGCACGGTGGAAGCCACCGGTCAGGAGATCCTGGACGCTCTCGAGATGTCCGTGTCCAGCATGCCCGGCGAGTCCGGCGGATTCCTGCAGGTCTCCGGTCTCAAGTTCACCGTGGATATGAATGTTGATTCCACCGTGGTCAAGGACGAGAAGAAGATGTTCGTTGAAGTCTCCGGCGATCGCCGCATCAAGGACGTGGAGGTCCTCCAGGCGGACGGCAGCTACGCGCCCATCGATCCTGCGAAGACCTACACACTGGCCTGCCACAACTACCTGCTGAAGGATATGGGCGATGGCTACACCATGTTTGCCGACAACAAGTTCCTGTCTGAGAACGTGATGCTGGACAACCAGGTGCTCATCAACTACATCGTTGAGAAGCTGGGCGGCACCGTGGGCGCCGACTATGTCGATCCCTACGGCCAGGGCCGTATCACCATCGTCCAGAAGGGCAACTAAGACGATCGATTGTTGATCGAAATCGAGGCGGCGGGCAAGACCCGCCGCCTTTTCTCGTCAAGCATTGACAGAACAGGAGGAAGATGGTAGTATGGCATGCCAAATGAAAAACAGGAGTGAATGAGATGCCTGCTTGTTTTACATCCGAATCCGTCACCGGGGGACACCCGGACAAACTCTGTGACAAGACCGCCGACGCCATACTGGACGCCATCCTTCAGCAGGACCCGGCGGCTCGCGTGGCTTGTGAGGTGACCGCCAACACGGATCACATGCACATCATGGGGGAGATCACCAGCACCGCCCGGGTGGACTATGAGGCCATCGCCCGCCGGGTGATCCGGGACACCGGGTATACGGAGCCCGGCCGAGGCTTCGACTGCGATACCGCCGTCATCGACGTGGCGCTGAACCATCAGTCCCCGGATATCGCCATGGGCGTGGACAACGCGGATCCGCTGGAGATCGGCGCAGGAGACCAGGGCATGATGTTCGGCTATGCCTGCCGGGAGACGGAATACTATATGCCCCTGCCCATCGAGCTCTCCCACCGCCTCACCCGGCAGCTGGAGACCCTGCGCAAGGACGGGACGCTGCCCTTCCTGCTCCCCGACGGAAAAGCCCAGGTGACGGTGGAGTACCGGGACAACGTGCCCAGCCGGATCCTCGCTGTGGTCCTGTCCTCCCAGCATAAGGAGAACATCGACATCGAAACCCTGCGGGAAGTCCTCAAGGAGCAGGTGATCCTGCCCGCCCTGCCCAAGCACATGCTGGGGGATTGGACGAAGTTCTTCATCAATCCCACCGGTCGGTTCGTGGTGGGCGGCCCCGCGGGAGACACGGGTCTCACCGGCCGCAAGATCATCGTAGACACCTACGGCGGCTACGCCCGTCACGGCGGCGGTGCCTTCTCCGGGAAGGACCCCACCAAGGTGGACCGCACCGGTGCCTATATGGCCCGGTATCTGGCGAAGAACATCGTGGCTGGCGGCTATATGGACCGCTGCGAGGTCCAGCTCTCCTACGCCATCGGCGTATCCCGGCCCACCAGCATCCGCATTGAGGACTTCGGCACCGCCCATATCCACGACGTGGGCGCCTTGAAGGACCATATCATGGAGACCGTGGACCTGAGGCCCATGGCCATCATCAACCGATTCGGCCTGCGTCGGCCCATCTATTCCAAGCTGGCGGCCTACGGTCACTTCGGCGAAAACGCCAAGGACATGCCCTGGGAGCGTCTCGATCTTGCTCTCTAACCTTTTCAAAAAGATAAGCGACATAAAAGGAGCCGTCGAAAACGGCTCCTTTTGGTTATCGGTTCGTTTTAGCCCACCAATTTCTCCAAGGCGGCGATCTTCACGCAGACGCAGAAGATCTCCATGGCCTTCTTCAGATCCTCCAGGGGCGGATAGGAGGGCGCGATGCGCAGGTTGCTGTCCTGAGGATCCTTGCCGTAGGGATAGGTGGCGCCAGCGTTGGTCATCACGAGGCCGGCTTCCTTGGCCAGGGTGAAGATCCGCTTAGCGGTGCCGGGCATGGCATAGAAGCTGACGAAGTAACCGCCCTTGGGACGACGCCAGGTGGCGATCTCCAGGGGAGCGATCTCCTTGTCGAGAGCGTCCAGCACGGCGGTGAACTTGGGCCCCAGCACGGCGGCATGCTTCTTCATGAGCTCCAGGGTGTTGGCCTTGTTCTTCAGATACTTCACGTGGCGGAGCTGGTTCACCTTGTCGTAGCTGATGATCTGGGCGGTGAGGATCTTCTTGATGTGCTCCACGTTGGCCACGCTGGAAGCCATGCAGGAGATGCCGGCGCCGGGATAGGTGACCTTGCTGGTGGAGGCGAACTCA
>CACXNN010000074.1 GCA_902768995.1 uncultured Eubacteriales bacterium
GCGGGCTCCCCGTGCTTCAGGCACCGGAGGTAGTTATACTGCCCCGCCTGGGCCATGAGGAGCAGGTGGCCGCTGAGGCGCTTTTTGCGCACGTCCTCCGGCATATGGGACAGGGCCGCCCGGATGGCCGTGACCTCCCCGAGATCGTCCCGGAAGAGCTCCCCGCCCGTGGCCTCCAGCAGCGATTGCTGGGGGAGTTTCAGCCACTGGTCCACCGTGAGCACGCCGTCGGGGGCGCCCACCTTCTCGGTGAAGAAGTCCGCCGTCCGCAGGACCCCGTGCCGGGCCCCGCCCACGGGGGCCAGGGCGCTGCGCCGGAACCCCATGAATTCCTTGGGGAGCTTCGCGTAGGCCCGTTCCAGCAGGAAGGCGGTCCGCCGGTCCACACTGGTTTCGTCCGGCAGCAGCAGGCAGAACCCGGGCTCGAAGTCGTGGTCCCGGCTCACCTCGTCGTCGAAGCCCAAGCACTCGGACCCGCTGCCCAAAAGCCCCACGGCGATGAGCCCCGCCTGCGCGGGGAACTGCTCCTGGAGCATGGGCGCGCCGTACTCTTCGTAGAACGCCCGGGAAAGCTCAAGCCCGTTCATAGATCGTTTTGGCCCTTTCTTTAAGATCGTCGGCTATGAGGAACCAGCCGTAGTAGTCGAAGGTGGGGGCGCACTTCTCGCACACGAAGGCGTAGTACCCGTCCCGGGGCAGGGTCGGGTCGTCCAGCAGGGCGGCGGCCTTCTCCAAATACTGCTCGATCTTCTTCTCGCCCTTCTCGAGGCCGTGCTCCAGCTCCACCGCGTTGGCGAGATTCAGGTACGTAATGGCCTGTTCCAGGGCCCCGTGCTCCACCTTGCCCATCACGTCCAGGGCCTTCAAAAAGCTTTCATAGGCCTCCCCGAAGCGGTCGAGCGCCATGTACGCAAGGCCCATGTTGTTGTAGAGGCCCCCCAGCCGTCCGTCGTTCTCGGGGAGATTCCCCTCGTAGACGGCCTTGGCTTTTTCAAATAGCTCAATGGAGCGCTCGGGCATGCCGAAGGCGTCGTAGACCGTGGCGGCGTTCACGTAGGCGGTGCCGGCGGACAGGGTGCCCTCGAAGCTCAGCCGGTCGATCAGGTTCAAACTTTCGTTGGCGTTCAGGATGGCCTGGTCCTTGTCGCCCACCTTCCGGTAGTGGCCCATCATTTCGCCCCGGACGAAGAACTCGCCCCTCAGGTCCCCGTTCTGTTGGGCCTCGGCCAGCCAGTACTTCAAATGCCGTTCCGCCCCGGCGTAGTCCCGGCGGCTCATGTATTCGTCCAGCTTTTCCCGGACCCGCCGCTGGGGGATGGGCGCGGGCCGGTCCTTATCCATGCACAGGACGCAGGCGGGCTCCTGGTAGTCCTCCGGGCCGATGGGGCCGTGATGCTCCTTCATAGGCGCCTCCTCTTTATTCGTTCTTCAGCAGCAGCCCGCCCAGCAGGATGATCTGCTCCGGCAGGCGTTGGCCCGCGGACCACTGCAGGGTTTCCCCGAAGTATTTCTCCAGGGCCCCGCCGCAGTCGCCGCCCAGGGCTTCGATGGAGTACCGCATCCTCTCGGGCATCCGGCAGGGCTTCCCCTCCGTCCGGGCGCAGGCGGGGCACAGGTCGCACTTGCCCGCGAACAAGGCCAGGCTCCCGGGGGCCTCGGCTTCCATGGCCAGCAGCTCCCGGGCCAGATCGCCCTTGATCTTGGGCAGCTCCGTGGCTTCGAAGGCCCGCCGCTCCCCGGGGAACAGCCGGTCCTTGGTGAAGACCAGCTTTCGGGCGTAGAGGCGGAGGGCGTCGTACCGTTGCCACAGGGTCATGGGATCGAACCAAAAGGGCGGGCAGGACCAGAACCGGCCGTAGTTGGGGCAGTCCTGGCAGTATCCCGAAAACCGGGGCACGTCCACCAGGTCCCGCCGAAATTCGTCCAGGGGGACCGTCCGATCCAATGTGGTGCAGGTGTACAGGGTTTCGTCTTCCATAAATCTATGCTACCATGGCTCAGGCGCTTTGACAAGCGCCAAACTTAACGCTCTGTTTGCATTTCCACCCTTGCGCATGGGGTGGGGTGGTGCGATAATATATTTATCCTGTCAAGGGGGATAGATCCATGAAAGAGATGAACGTAGGCGTCCTGGGCGCCACCGGCGCGGTGGGCCAGGAGATGCTGAAGATACTGGCGGAGCGGGACTTCCCCGTGAGGAGCGTCCGGCCCCTGGCCAGCGCCCGGAGCGCGGGCAAGACGATCCTGTTCAAGGGCGAAACCGTGCCCATCGTGGAGGCGAAGGAAGACGCCTTCCGGGGCCTCGATTTGGTCCTGGGCGCGGCGGAGAACGATATCGCAAAGCGGTTTGCGCCCCATATCCTGGACGCGGGGGCCGTGTTCGTGGACAATTCCAGCGCTTTCCGGCTCCGGGAGGACGTGCCCCTGATCGTGCCGGAGATCAACCCGGAGGACGCCAAGTGGCATAAAGGCATCATCGCCAACCCCAACTGCACCACCATCGTGACGCTGGTGGCCGTGGCGCCGCTAGCGAAGGCGAGCCCCATCGAGACCATGATCGCCTCCTCCTACCAGGCCGTCAGCGGCGCGGGCGTGGCGGGCATGCGGGAGCTGACGGATGAGATCGAGGCGGGCCTGAAGGGGGAGCCCTACGCGCCCAAGGCCTTCGCCCACCAGATCGCCTACAACGTGATCCCCCAGATCGGGTCCGAGCAGTACCTCGGCTACACCAGCGAGGAGATGAAGATGCAGAACGAGGGCCGGAAGATATTGCACCTGCCCGACATGAAGGTGAGCTGCACCTGCGTGCGGGTGCCGGTGCTCCGCAGCCACAGCGTGTCCGTGGTGCTGCGGACCAAGGAGAAGATATCCGTGGACCGGGCTCGTGCGCTTATCGCCGCCGCCCCCGGCTGCAAGCTGGTGGACGATCTTCCCAATCACGTGTACCCCATGCCCCTCGATACCTCGGACCAGGATCTCATCTTTGTGGGGCGCATCCGGGAGGATCTCACCTCCGACCGGGGCCTCAACCTCTGGTGCTGCGGTGACCAGATCCGCAAAGGCGCCGCCACCAACGCGGTGCAGATCGCGGAATTGCTGCTCTAAGCTGCCAAGACACAAAGGACCGCCGATTCTGGCGGTCCTTTTTATGTTGCCGAGAATTCAGAGCTTCGGATGCTGGGCCTTGACCCGGCGGATCACGTAGTCGGCGAAGAGGCGGGTGGCGGGGCTCTGTTGGCCCGCTTCCGTGACGGCCAGGGCGATGGTGCGGCTGGCCTGGGGCTTGAGCTCCAAGGCTGCGATGTTGTCCCGCCGTCCCTCTAACAGGAGCTCCGGCATGATGGCGATGCCCAGGCCCTTCTCCACCATGGCGATGATGGCGTAGTCGTCCTTGGTGACGAAGCGGACGTTGGGCCGGATGCCCTCCGCGTCCAGGGCTCGCCTTAGGTCCTGGTCGGAGCTTTCCAGGAGGGAGATGAAGGACTCCTCTTTGGCGAAGCTGATGGGGAAGCAGGGGAGGCCCGAGAGCGGGTGGTCCTTGGGCAGGATCACCAGCAGCCGATCCTTCATAAGGGGCGTCACCTCCCCCGGGGCCCGGGTGGGCAGCGACACGAACCCCAGGTCCACGGCCCCCTCCTCCAGCCACTGTTCCACGTCGTGATAGTCCCCGTTCAGGAGCTTGAAGCGGATATGGGGGTGCTCCTCCTGAAACCCCTTCAGCATGGAGGGGAGCCAGTGGACGGCCACGGAGGTGAAGGTGCCGATGCGGATGGTGCCGGTGGACAGGCCGTGGATGGAGGCCACGGTCTCTTGCAGCCGCATCTCGGCGGAGAGGATGGTCCGCACCGAGGGCAGGACCCGCTTGCCCTCCTCCGTGAGTCGGACCCCCGATCGGCTCCGCTGCAGCAGGGGGAAGCCGAACCGCTCCTCCAGGGAGGAGAGGGAGTGGCTCACGGCGGACTGGGTGAGGCCCAGGTCCCGGGCGGCCCGGCTCACGCTCCCGGCCTCCAGGGTGCGGAGGAAGATCTCATATTTCTGAATGCTCATATTCGCCTCGTATGAAAAATATTCATCTAAATTCGGCCCTGCATGACCGCGCGTACAGTATACGCGAAAAATCACTAAAAATCAATAAAAAATATGAGAAAAGGCACTTGATCCCTTTTGCGTGATGCCCTATACTACAGGCAATTTAAAACACGGCATGAAAGAGACTCATGCAAAAGGAGACAGATATGGAATATAGGGAATGGATCATGCTGGGGACCATCCTGGTCTATATGGCCCTGATCGTGGGCGTGGGGGCCCTCTACAGCCGCCGGGCGGGGAAGGGCGCGGACGCCTTCTTCCTGGGTGGCCGGTCTCTGGGTCCCTTCGTTACTGCCATGTCCGCCGAGGCCAGCGACATGTCCGGCTGGCTCCTCATGGGCATGCCGGGCCTGGCTCTGCTGTGCGGCACGGCGGAGGCCTTCTGGACGGCCCTGGGCCTGGCCGTGGGCACCTACTTCAACTGGCTCGTCGTCGCCAAGCGCCTCAGACGGTACACCGTCCTCACGGGCTCCATCACCATCCCCGGCTTCTTCTCCCGCCGGTTCCGGGACGAGAAGCACGTCCTGTCCACCCTGGCGGCGGCGATCATCATCGTCTTCTTCGTGCCCTACACGGCCTCCGGCTTCATGACCTGCGGCAAGCTCTTCTCTGCCCTCTTCGGCATGTCCTACGGCCGGGCCATGCTCCTGTCCGCCGCCATCATCGTGGTGTACACGGCCCTGGGCGGCTTCCTGGCGGCCAGCGTCACGGACTATCTGCAGTCCATACTCATGACCTTCGCCCTCCTGGCCGTCATCGGCTTCGGCCTGGTCTACGCCGGGGGCCTCGGCAGGGTCGTGACCAACGCCCAAAGCATCCCCCAGTACCTGAGCCTCATCGCCGTGTCGGAGCAGGGGGCGGGCAGCTTCGGTTTTCTGTCCATCCTCTCCACCCTGGCCTGGGGCCTGGGGTACTTCGGCGTGCCCCACGTGCTCCTTCGGTTCATGGCCATCCGTCAGGAGGGGGAGTTGAAGCTGGCGCGCCGGATCGGGTCCGTGTGGGTGGTGATCTCCATGGGCGCCGCCATCGTCATCGGCGTCGTGGGCCGGGCGCTCATGGACCAGGGCATTGTGGGCCCCTATGGGAGCACCTCCGAGAGCGAGACCATCCTGGTGGCCATCGCCCATATCATCGGCGGCAACGGGGCGGTCCTGGCGGTCCTGGCCGGGCTCATCCTGGCGGGCATTTTGGCGGCCACCATGTCCACCGCCGACTCCCAGCTGCTGACGGCGGCCTCGGCGGTATCGGAGGACCTGTTCAAGGGGGCCTTCCGCTGGCGCATCGGGGAGAAGCAGAGCCTGTGGATCGCCCGGGGCACGGTAGTGGCCGTGTCGATCCTGGCGGCGGCGCTGGCCTACGACCCCACCAGTTCCGTCTTCAAGGTGGTGTCCTTCGCCTGGGGGGGCTTCGGCGCCGCCTTCGGGCCCCTGATGCTCTTCTCCCTCTTTTGGAAGCGGACCACCCTCCAGGGCGCCGTGGCGGGGATGATCACCGGCGGGGCTACCATCTTCCTCTGGAAGTTCCTCGTTCGGCCCCATGTCCCCTTCCTGGACTTCTACGAACTCTTGCCCGCCTTCCTGCTCTCCGCCCTGGCTATCTATGTGGTGTCCCGGCTCACCCCCGCCCCGGACAAGGCGGTCCAGGCCGAGTTCGACCGGGTCAACGTCATGTGACAGACCACAAAAAAGGAGCCGCGTTGGCTCCTTTTTTCTGTGCTTTCTTTAGGCACTGGCCAGATCCCGGATCACTTCCCCCGCGATGATCAGCCCTGCCACCGCCGGCACGAAGGCTACGCTCCCGGGGGTGGCGCGGCGGGCGGTGGGCTCCTCCGCGGGGGCGGGGGAGAGGGCCGGCTCCGTGGAGTAGATCACCTTCACGTGGTCGATGCCCCGCTTCTTCAGCTCCCGGCGCATGACCCGGGCCAGGGGGCAGGAAGGCCGTGGGGTCCAGCTTGTTTCCGGCGCCCATGCAGGAGATAATTGGCGTCCCCGCCGCCTTGGCGGCCTCGATGAGCTGGAGCTTCCCGGCCACGGTGTCGATGGCGTCCACCACGTAGTCGTATTGCGTAAAATCAAATTGATCCGCCGTCTCCGGCAGGTAGAAGAGGGGGTAAGTCCGCACCGCGCAGTCGGGGTTGATGCTCAGCACCCGGGCCTCGGCCGCGTCCACCTTCAACATGCCCAGGGTGTCCCGGGTGGCGACGATCTGCCGGTTCAGGTTGGAGAGGGCCACCCGGTCGCTGTCGATCAAATCCAACGCCCCCACGCCGCTGCGGGCCAGGGCCTCCACCACGTGACCGCCCACGCCGCCGATGCCGAACACGGC
>CACXNN010000075.1 GCA_902768995.1 uncultured Eubacteriales bacterium
TGACCTGTAAGACCCCCAACTTCGCCAAGCTGGTCAACGACCAGGGCGTCAGCGCCTACAAGATCCCCTTCGACGAGGCCATGGCCATGATGGAGGAGAGCGTGAGCTGCTACACCTGCCACGGCAACGAGGCGGGCGAGAAGGGCAAGCTGGTGGTGACCCACAGCTACGTGACCAAGGCCCTGGGCGCCAACGCGGAGAAGATCGACCCGGCCACCCTGTCCTGCGGCCAGTGCCATATCGAGTACTACTTCACGCCGGCGGACAAGGAGACCATGATGCCCTACAGCAGCGTGGAGGAGATGACCCCCGAAGCGATCCTGGCCTACTACGACGCCATGGACTTTGCCGACTGGACCCAGGAGAGCACCGGGGCAAAGCTGCTGAAGGCCCAGCATCCGGAGTTTGAGACCTATCTTTCCGGCAAGCACGCCAAGATGCTGAACTGCGCCGACTGCCATATGCCCCTGGAGGAGACGGAGAAGGGGACCGTGTACCACAGCCACCTGCTGGTGAGCCCCCTGGAGAACGAGACCCTGCTGAAGACCTGCGCCACCTGCCACGGGGATACGGACATGGTGAGCATGGTCCATGGGCTCCAGGCCAAGGTCACCGCCCGGGAGACCGAGGTGGGGAATAAGCTCTCCGACTTCAAGGATGCTTTGGCGGCGGCTGTGAAGGCCGGGGAGATGGGCGAGGAGGAGCTCGCCGCGGTGCAGAAGCTGTATCGGGAGGCCCAGTGGTTCTTCGACTTCTGCTATGTGGAGAACGCCGAGGGCGCCCACAACTCCGAGCTGGCGTATCGGTGCCTGGACACCGCCGAGCAGCGGATCAACGAGGGCATGGCGCTGTTAGGGAGATAAGGGTTGTTTTATAGCGGCGGAGAAGCTTTTCTTTGCCGCTTTTTCTCTTTATACAAAGAGAAAAAGCGGCGCAAAAAGAGAAACTCAAGAAGGGTTCATAGTCCTTGCACATGAACAGCCCCCTTCTCAAAGTTCTTTTTCTTTCAAGAAAAAGAACGAAGTTTACAATAATTCCTTATGAAAAAACTACTCAAATTCCTATCCTCCATGGGCTTCGCCATCACGCTGCTGGTGGTGCTGGCGGCCGCCTGCGTGGTGGCCAGCTTCGTGACCCAGGGCCAAAGCGCGGCGTGGTATGCTGAGGCCTACGGCGAAGGGACCGCGAAGCTGATCGTGGGACTGGGCCTCGACGACGCGTTCCACAGCTGGTGGTTCTTGACCTTGACCGCCTTCCTCTGCGGGAACCTGCTCCTCTGCAACCTGACCCGCCTAAAGCCCCTGATCGCCCGCACGAAGCGGGAGGCGGATCCGGCCGCCGCCCTGTCCGGCCCTGCAGACGCTGCGTGTGAGGCCGTGGCCGACCCCCTGCCCCTGTTCGAGCGGCTCCGGCTCCCCAAGCCCAAGGCCCGGGAGATCGAGGGCAAGAAGGTCCTGTTTTCCGGCAAAAACCGGCTGGGCCTCTGGGGGCCCTGGGTGTGCCACCTGGGCATCCTGCTGCTGATCCTGGGCTTCACCCTGGGCCAGCTCACCCATCGGGAGTACACGGTCTACGGCGTCCCCGGCGACACCAAGCCCATCGGCGATACGGGCTACTACCTGACCATCGACGACTTTGAGGTCCAGCTCCGGGAGGACGACACCGTGGCCCAGTACGTGGCGGACATCACCGTCTTCCGCGCCCCCCAGGGCTCCACCACCGTCCCGGACAGCGTGTCCGACACCGTGTCTGTGAACCATCCCGCCCGGCTCTACGGCTTCAAGGTCTACCAGAACTCCACGGGCTACGCCGCCCGGATCACCGTGAACGAGGAAGGGACCCCGCTGCAGACCACGGTGGTCTGCGCCGGAGAGGGCATCGAGATCGCCGACGCCCCGGGCCTTCGGGTGTACCTGAACGCCTTCTATCCCGACTTCTACCTGCAGCCCGGCGTGGGGCCCATGACCCTGTCCGGCCGCATGAACAACCCGGCCTACCTCTATTCCATCACCTACCGGGACAGCATGGTGGGCATGAACTACTGGCAGGAGGCGGACGGACCCATCACCGTCAACGACTACAGCATCACCTTCTCGGAGCCCCAGAGCTACACCCTGCTGCAGGTGAAGACGGACCGGTTCCAGGGCCTGGCCCTCCTCGGGGGCCTCATCACCCTGCTGGGCCTGATCCTCGCGTTCTACCTGCTGCCCGCCAAAGCTTGGGCGGTGGCGGACGAGGCGGGGACCTGGACGGTCTACGGCCAGAGCCGCAAGGGCGGGGCCCTGTTTAGGGAGGCCTTCGAACGGGCCGTGAAAGGAGAGAAACTATGACGCTGCCCCTGGAAAACATCCTCTTTTACGGGGTCCTGGGCCTCTACTTCGGGGCCATGATCCTCTACTTCCTGTTCGTGGCCATAAAGAAGGAAGCCCTGGGCAAGGGCGCCACGGCGGTCCAGGTCCTGGGCCTTCTGGTGCACACGGCGGCCATCGTCCTTCGGGGCGTGGCGGCGGGGCGGCTGCCCCTGACCAACCAGTACGAGTTCGCCTCCGCCTTCGCCTGGGGGCTGTGCCTGGTGAGCCTACTGTTCATCTTCCGGTTCAAGTTCACCCTCCTGGGCGCCTTCGCCGCGCCGGTGACCTTCATCATCATCGGCTACGCGGCCCTGCAATCCAAGGAGATCCGGTCCCTGATGCCAGCCCTCCAATCCAACTGGCTGGGGTTCCACGTGTCCACGGCCATCATCGCCTACGGGGCCTTCGGCGTCTCCTGCGTGCTGGGGGTCATCTTCCTGCTGCGGGACAAGATGAAGGAAAGCGGATTCCTGGACCAGCATATTCCCTCCCGGGAGAAGCTGGACATGCTGAGCTATCGGAGCGTGGCCCTGGGGCTGCTGTTCCTCACCTTCACCATCATCACCGGGGCCATCTGGGCCGAGCGGGCCTGGGGCAGCTATTGGTCCTGGGACCCCAAGGAGACCTGGTCGCTGGTGACCTGGCTGGTCTACGCCACGTACCTGCATCTGCGCATCCGCCGGGGCTGGCAGGGCAAGTCCGCCGCCATCTTCGCCGTGGCGGGCTTCGTCTGCGTGATCTTCACCTACATCGGCGTGAACACCCTGCTGCCGGGGGTCCACAGCTACAAATAAGCTTCCATGCGAAAAAGCGCCTCCCCCAGAGGGAGGCGCTTTTTGCGTGACGATTCAGATGTCCTGGACCTTCTTGTTGAACAGGAGGAACAGGGCCGTGGCGGTGAAGCCCAGGGAGCAGACCAGCAGCAGCGGCGTGCTGCCCAGATACTGGAGGACCGACCCGGCCAGGACCGAGGAGATGGGGGTCAGGCCCTGAGAAACGATGCTGACGATGCTGGAGACCTTGCTGAGCTTGTCCCGATCCACCACCCGCATGAGCACCGTGCTGGTGGGGACGTTGATCATAACCACCAGGAACCCGATGAGCAAGGCCCCGACGCAAAACAGGACGAGGAAGGCGTTCAGGGACAAGCCCCGATCCACCAGCAGCCAATAACCCACCGTCAGGAGGATCATCACCATCGCGATGTATCCCAGGCGCACCGCCACCTTGCGGCCGCACTTGTCCTCCTGGGGCCGGGCGCTGAGGATGGCCGCGGCCACCAGGGAGCTGACGCCGATCATCACGCTGAACACGGAGGACCACAGCTCCGGCGTCAAAACCCGGTCGAACAGGTAGCCGGGGGCGGCGGCCACATCCGTCTTCACGAAATAGGGCAGGAAGTTGCCGCCGATGGGGGAGAAGAAGAAATTGATGAACAGGATGGCCGCCATCAGGGCCATGAGGGCCTTCTGGGTCTTCAGATACCGGAACCCGTCGCCCATGTCGGAAAGGGCCAGGCGGATGGTCAGCTTCTCTTCGGAGGGCTGGTGGTCGTAGCGGATGAACATCTCCGACACGCCGGAGAGGATATAGCAGACGCCCACCAGGAAGAACAGCAGATGGATGGGCAGGGCCGCGTACAGGATCCCCGCCAGGACCACCCCCAGGATGCTCTGCAGGGAACTTTTAATGGAGAAGTAGGCGTTGGCCTGCTGGAGCTTTTCCTCCACCACGATGTGGGGGAGCAGAGCGCCGGCGGCGGGGGAGAAGACGCCGCTGACGGCGTTGCCCAGGATACCCACGGCGAACAGGATCAGGACGTGGGCCTGGTTGCTGCGGAAGAGGAGCATCAGCACCGTGGCGAGGACGATGATGCCGCCCTTCATGTAGTCGCAGAGGAACATGATCTTCGCCTTGTTGAACCGGTCCCCCAGCACGCCGCCCACGGGCGTGGCGAGGAGCAGCATCCCGCCGCAGAGGGCCAGATACAGGCCCTGAAGGAAGGCGTTGTTGTCGGTGATCTCCAGGATGTAGAAGCTGACGGCGAAGCTGTAGAGGATGGCCCCCAGCTCCGACACCAGGGCGCCGAAGAACACCAGCCGGTAGTTGCGGTTGAAAAATACGTTGCGGGTATCGTTATTCATGGTCCTTGATCTCCTTCCAAAGGCGGGACAGGGTGGGATCGTCGATGAGGCGGAGCAGGTTTTCCAGACTCTCTGCCGCCGTGGCGCCGAATATGTCGGTGACGCTCACGGTATCCATGGTGGTGACGAAGCGAAGGTTTCGCACGCCGTAATCCGGGGCGGCGTCGAAGCGGGCGGCCAGCGCCCGGGCCTGCCTCAGGGAAGCGCAGGCCTGCTTCGTCTGCCCGGTCTTGATCTGGGCATGAGCCAGCAGCAGGTATTGCAGGGCGTTGGACTTTTCCAAAAAATCGGTGACGGGTTCCCGGCGAAGGCTGTTGAGCAGGTCTATGCCCCATTGGAGCACGGCTTGGGCCGATGCGCAGTCGCCTCGGGCGGTGAAGGCAAAGGAGAATCCCGCCACGGCATTCAGCAGGGAATTGACGTTCTGAAGCAACACCGCGGAGAGATAGGGCTCCGCCTCCTCCGGTCGGTGCAGATGGGCAGCCAGGATGGCACCGATGGTGTCGCTGAACATGCCGCCCGCGTTGTGACGCTTCATGAGCTCCACGCCCTTCTCAAAGTCGCCCAGAACCATATACGCCCCGGCCATCTCCCCATAGAGGGTGAACTCACTGATCTTTGGATCGGTGTTCTGGGAGACCAACAGCAGTGCTTGCTCATAGAGCTCCAGGGCCCGCCGGGTCTTTTCGCGGCTTTGACCGCCCACGCCGAAAAAGGCGTAGATTCCGGCGCAGGTGTGGACCACCTGGAAGGAATGGGGATATTTCTTCAGGGCCTTCTCGCATTCGATCAGGGCCTCCGGGTCCCGGGTCCGACAGTACCGGCTGAGCCGGTCGATGGTGGCGGAAAGGCGATTGTCCTTCATTTTGTAGCCCAGCAGGACGTCCACGGAGGTGTCGAAGAAGTCCGCCATCTCCACGATCAAATCCAGCTCGGGCACCGACAGCCCCGATTCCCACTTGTGGACGGCGCCGGTGGTCACGCCCATGACCTCGGCGAATTGCTCCTGGGTCAGGTTTCGCTCTTTGCGCAGGGTGCGGATGTTTTTCGAAAGGGTCAATTCCATGGTGGTGCTCCTCTTTTTGATACCGGCAGTATAGCAGGTATTATACCGAAAGAAAAGACACGATCGATATCAATGGAATATCTTTTTCTATACCAACAGTATATATTTGCGGGTGGCGATCATAGAAAGCCGCACAAACAGATCGGCGGACGCCATCCGTCCCGGCTGCGTGCAGCGTACCACTTCGTCCGCCGATTGAGCAATCATCCATCGGTTGTGGGGAGGGAAGGGCGCCGCAACCGGCTTCTCAACGACCGGTTGGATCGAACAAAAGGGAACAAGTGGGAACAAAAATAACAAAAGCTAACAAAAGGTAGCAAAACTAACTAAGACAAAGACAAGGACAAGGATAAAGACAAGGATAAAGACAAAGACAAGGAAAAAGACAAGGACAAGGATATATCCCCCCAAGGGGGATCTCTCTCTTTCCTCCCCAGGGGGGGAGAGAGAAAAAAAGCCCCCTTCGGGGAGGGGACGGATTCAGCGTCCGGCTAACTTGAACGCTCGCTCCACCATAGCGATCATCAGCACCCCGAAGGCCGCCACGTACACCGGCAGGAGCCCCAGGCCCGCCCGGGCGGACAGGAGCCCGAACAGGGGCGGGGCGAAGGTGGAGCCCACGTAGGCGCTGGCCATCTGGACGCCGATGATGGCCTGGGAGTTTTCGGGACCGAAGTTCGTGGGCGTGGCGTGGATGATGCTGGGGTAGACGGGCGCGCAGCCGAGCCCCAGGATCACGCAGGCGGCGAGGGCCACCCCTTCCGGCAGGCCCAGCACAGGGAGCAGCAGCACCCCCAGGAACAGGACCCCCGTCCCCAGCCGGATCATGGACCTATCCCCCAGCTTGTTGGAGACGAACCCCGCCAGGAACCGGCCCGCGGTGATGCCGATGAAGAACAATGACGCGAAGGCCGCCGCCCGCTCCGGGCTCACGCCCCGGGTGGCGATCAGGTAGGAGGCCGTCCACAGCATGCAGGTGCTCTCCAGCGCGCAGTAGCTGCAAAAGCCCAAGAGGAGCTGAGGCACGCCCCGTATCCCCAGGGCGCCCCGCAGGCCCAGGACCTTCTCGCTCCGTTGGGCTGCGCTCACGGGGGCGTGGACCTTCCACAGGGGCAGGGTCAGGAGCAGCACGGCGCAGATGGCCAGCTGGATCAGGCCCACCGTCCGGTAGCCCGCCTGCCAGGAGGCCCGGGTGAGGGCCAGGCTCATGACGTAGGGGCTCACGATGGTACCCACGCCCCAGAAGCAGTGGAGCCAGCTCATGTGCCGGGAGGTGTAGTGGAGGGCCACATAGTTGTTGAGGGCCGCGTCGATGGACCCGGCGCCCAGGCCGTAGGGCACGGCCCAGAGGCACAGCATCCAGAACCGGGTGGAGAGGGAGAAGCCGAAGAGGGCCAGGGCCGTCAGCAGCACGGAGACCAGGGTCACGTATTTGGTGCCCAGCTTCTTCGTGACCCGCTCCGACAGGAGGCTGGAGATCACGGTGCCCACGGAGATGATCATGGACACGAACCCGGCGTAGGAGAGGGGCACGCCCAAAAAGCCGTGCATCACGGGCCAGCCCGCCCCCAGCAGGGAATCGGGCAGCCCCAGGCTGATGAAGGCGAGGTAGATGACGGCCAGCAGCAGAGAAGCCACGCGCAAGCTCCTTTCCTCAAAGTGGCTTTTAGCTTATCATCTTCGAAGGAACCTTGTCAAGAAATGCGTCCCGTGTCGGAGGACCCATGCCCCGTATCGGGAGAAAGAAAAAGAAAAGGAAAAAGAAAAAGAGAAAGATAAAGATGAGGACAAAGAGTGTATGTGTATATAGGGAGCGACGCACCCACACACAATAGGAGGGAAACGGCTATGCCTTTTGTTTTTCCGGGATGACCTGGGACAGCACCAGGGCCAGGAAGATGAGCCCGCAGCCCAAAAGCTCCCGGGGCGTCATGCGCTCGTGGAGGAGCAGGGCGCCGAACAGGGCCCCGAACACGCTCTCGAAGCTCATGATGAGGGAGGCCAGGGCCGGGGGCAAATGCCGCTGGCCCACGATCTGGAGCCAATAGGCGATGCCGCAGGAGAAGATGCCGCAGTAGAGGATGCAGCCCAGGGCCGGCACCAGGTTTTGAAAGCCAAATCCCTCCACGGCGGCCATGGGCAGAAAGCTCAAGAGCCCCGCCGTCAAAAACTCCAGGCAGCACAGGGTCAGGGCGTCGAAGTCCGGGGCAAACTTGTCCACCAGCAGGATCTGCAGGGTGAACACCAGGGCGCAGACGACCATGAGGGCGTCCCCCTTCTCCAGGGTGAAGGCCTCCGTGATGGACAGAAACCACAGCCCCACGGCCCCGATGATGAGGCACAGCCAGGTCCAGACCCCCGTCCTCCGATGGAAGAAGGCGGCCCCCACGATGGGCACCAGCAGGATGTAGAGGGCGGTGAGGAAGGCGCCTTTGCCGGCGGTGGTATACTGGAGCCCTACCTGCTGGAAGCAGGAGGCCAGGGCCACGGTGACGCCGATGAGGGCCCCGCTCTTGACCAGCCGTATCCGGCCTGCCCGGGTGGCGGGGATGGCGGTCTTCCGCCGCAGATAGATGAAGGGCATGAGGCACACCGCGCCTACCAGCATCCGCACGGCGGTGAAGGCGTAGGGCAGCATCCCCAGCTTCATAGCGGCGGACTGGGCCACGAAGGCGCTGCCCCAGATCACGGAGCAGCCCAGCAGGATCAGGGTGTATTTGGTCTGTTTCATGGGGCCTATCCTATCACGGGCCGCCGCAAATTGCAATAACCGACTGGGGTCGACATTCGATTGACATCCACTCTCCGGGGCGGTATCATATCTCCATACGCTGAAAAACGGGCGGGAGCAGGGGCTTCTGTCCCAAGGAGGGATGCACATGAAACTGATCCTGCACGATCTACCTGAGAACTGCGCCGAGCTCGTCTCGTCGAAGTGCGACCGGGCGCTGGCGGCGGACGGGAGATACGCCCCCTGCCAGGGCTGCTTCGGCTGCTGGACCAAACATCCGGCCACCTGCTTCATGAAGGACAAGCTCCAGGAGGCCTGCCGCATCCTGGGCCAGGCGGACGAGGTGACCGTCGTCACCAAAAACTTGTACGGCGGGTACAGCGCCCCCGTGAAGAACGTGCTGGATCGGTCCATCGGCACCTCCACCCCTTTCAGCACCTACCGGGGTCGGCAGATGCACCACACCCTGCGCTACGGCAAGCACGATCTATGGAAGGTGATCGTCTACGGCGACGCCACCGAGGCGGAGCAGGCGTCCTTCCGGTATCTCGCGGAGCGCAACGCCGTCAACGAGGGCTTTGCCCGGAGCGAAGTGGTGTTTTTGAAGGACCTTTCCGAATTGGAGGCGCAGCTATGAAGACCGTATTCGTCAACGGCAGCCCGAAGAAACGCTTCTGCGCCTCGGCCTATTTCCTCTTCCTGCAGCGGCTGTTTGTCAGCGGGAAGAAGGTCACCTTGAAGCTCCGCACCCCTGCGGATCACGAGCCCATATTGGAGGAGCTGGACGACGCCCAGGCGGTGGTCTTCGCCCTGCCCCTGTACGTGGACGGCATCCCCTCCCACGTGCTCCGGTTCCTGGAGAGGATGGAGGCCTACTGCCGGGAGAAGGGGCTGCACCTTGCCGTCTACTGCATCGCCAACAACGGCTTCATCGAGGGGAAGCAGAACGAGCCCCTGATGCAGCAGTTCGAGAACTTTTGCGCCCGGGCGGGCCTCGTCTGGGGCGGCGGCGTGGGCATCGGCGGCGGCGTCATGCTGAACGTGACCCGGATCGTGTTCGAGGTGCAGATCGGCCTCTTGCTGCTGAACATCCTGCTGAGCGTCATCCAGAAGGGGGACTTCTTCCCCAAGGGCGCCTTTTTGAGCTTCGGCGAGAACGCCCTGTACCTGCTGTTCTTCAACGCGGGCCTGCTGGCGTACCTTATCCGTATGGGCCATTTTATCCGCAGGGGCGGCTGCGCCGGGAAGAAGTATACCCGCATCCTGGTCCCCTCGTTCCTCTTCATCCTGTTCGCGGACATCTTCTTTATCATCGTCTCCCTTATTGGGGGCGGCATCTTCCGGGGGTGGCTGGCCAAAAAGAAGCCTACAGAGATCTAAGAGAAACAACAGCTTGCAGGACTGCCCTTTTCGGCGGTCCTTTTTTATGGTATACTAATATTTACTGGACACAAGGAGGACGGAAGCATGCGGGAGACGCTGACCACCGGCGATCGGGGCCGGGCGGTCCGGGAGCTGAACGAGGGATTGAGGACCCTGGGCTACGAGGCAGGGACGGGGGACAGGTTCACCCAATCGACCGCCCGGGGCCTGTTCGCCCTGCAGACGGACCGGGGCCTGGACCCCACGGGGAAAGGCGACAGCCGTACCCGAAGTCTGCTGAGCCTGCTGGTCTGCAACGACCCGGGGGAAGCCTTCTACGGCGACGCGGACGGGGACGGGCAACTGACCGTGAAGGACGTGGGCATCGTATTACAGAGCCTGTTCACCGGCAAGGCCGCGCCCACCGTGGCGTTGGACGCCGACGGCAGCGGGAAGGTGGACGTGAAGGACGCCCTGTACCTCATCAAGTGCCTTACGGGTCGGGCCGCGCCCAAGCCCAACGCCCCCTGGATCGACCCCGAGGCGGGGGTGGGGGAGGACGCTCAAAAGGCAGTGGCGGCGGCCATCAACCATGTGTCGCCCCTGCGGCGGCAGCTGGTGGAGGCGGCCCTGCCCTTCGCCTTCGACCCCCACGGGACCGAGGCGGCGGCCTTCCCCAAGAGCCTCTACGTGTGGGGCGCCAACCTGTACGATCCGGACAAGACCCTCCATTGCCCCACCTCCGCGGCCATCGAGCTGCTGGCCGCCCGCAAGCCCGCCTTCTTCACCGGCGGCCGCCGGGAGATGATGCTCTCCGCCCTGCAGAACGCGGCCAGCCTGGGGGATCGGCTGTCCGGGGCGGACTGCTCCGGGGCCGTCGTGGGCCTGTGGCGGAAGTTCGATCTGGTGGACGGCAGGTTCGACGCCATCGCCAACCGGCTTTTGAAGGAGCCCCTGTCCCGGCCCATCCAGCGGGAGGATCTGCGCCCCGGGGACCTGGTGGGTTTCGACGGCCATATCGGCCTCTACGCCGGGGCCGGCCGGGTGGTGGAATGGGCGGGCGGCGCCTACGGCTGTCAGCTCACCCGGCTGGTGGGCCGCTGCTGCTGGTCCTTCACGGAGCGAAGGCTGGTCCGGATGCAGAAGGACTTCGAAGTCTTCGCCCGGCCCTTCTTCTTCATTGACGGCGGGGCAGAGGAATAGTATACTTATATTTTAAGACTGGCCCTTTGGAGGCCGGAAAGGAAGGCGCGACGTGGAAAAACTGGGCATCGCCATCATCGGCGGCGGCCCCGCGGGCCTGGCGGCGGGCATCTATGCCGCCCGGGGCGGAGCCAGCGTGAAGCTGTTCGAGGAGATGTTCCCCGGGGGCCAGATCGTGAAGACCCACCGGGTGGAGAACTACCCCGGCCTCACCGGCGGCCCCGACGGGTACGCCCTGGCGGCGGCCCTCGAAAAG
Organism: uncultured Eubacteriales bacterium; assembly: GCA_902768995.1. GTDB lineage: Bacteria > Bacillota > Clostridia > Christensenellales > CAG-138 > RUG472. The sequence continues at coordinate 11,114 of CACXNN010000075.1, forward strand.
CACGCAGCGGAGTTCGATCTCCCCGTGGTCTACGGGTCCGTCAGCGATTTGAAGCTCACGGAAAAGGAAAAAACCTTCACCGTCAACGGTGAAGGATACGCCGCCGACGCCGTGATCCTCTGCATGGGCGCGGGACCTCGGAAGCTGGGCCACCCGGCGGAGGATCGGTTCGTGGGTGCGGGCGTCAGCTACTGCGCCACCTGCGACGGCAATTTCTATCGGGGCAAGGACGTAGCCATCGTGGGCGGCGGCGACACCGCCGTGTCCGACGCCCTGTATCTCTCGGGCATCTGCCGCAAGGTCTATTTGATCCACCGCCGGGA
>CACXNN010000076.1 GCA_902768995.1 uncultured Eubacteriales bacterium
AACGATCAGGAGGTTCGAAATGAAGAAGCGGACAAGGCGTACGAAAGGGATGTTCACCTGGCGGCAGCTGACGGGGGCCCTCGTGGGCTGCGGGATCGCACTTATAGGAATGCTGCTCCTGTCGCTCCTGCTGTATTGGGACAAGGCGGGGGAGGGAGCCATCAGCCCCGTCAACGGCATCCTGAAGGTGATCTGCCCCTTTGCGGCGGGATTCTTCGCCCTGCGCAAGTCATCTGAATCCACGGCCGTCACGGGGGCCGTGGCCGGCGCGCTGTACGACGTGATCCTGGTGGCGAGCCTTAGCCTATGTATGGGCGGGTTCGTCCCCTCCTGGGCGTTGGTGGGCGATCTCATCATCTGTGTCGCCGCCGGTATGGCGGGGGCCATGGTGAGGGGCTTGCTGCTGGACAATCCAAAGCGATAGAGGATTCTTCCTCGCTCCTTCCAAGATGCAGATTTGCGGTTGAAATCGTGGGCAAATCCATGTATACTACAGAAAAAGTCTACGAAGGAGCGGAATATGATCTTTGCATTGGATGCCATGGGCGGCGATCACGCCCCCCAGGCGGTGGTGGACGGCGCGCTGCTGGCCTTGCGGGAATTGGAAAACGACTTTGTCATCTGGCTGTTCGGCGACGAGGGGCAGATCAAGGCCTGTCTTCAGGGGAAAGAATACCCGGCTGACCGGCTCGTGATCAAGCCTTCCACCGAGGTCATCACCTGCGAGGAAGCCCCGGCCGTGGCGGTGCGGCGGAAGAAGAACTCCTCCATGGTCCTGGCGGCCAAGGCCGTGGCGGACAAGGAGGCCGATTGCTTCATCAGCGCCGGCAGCACCGGCGCGGTCCTTTCCTGCGGCACCCTGGTGATCCGCCGCATCAAGGACGTGCAGCGGCCCGCCCTGGCGCCCCTGATCCCCAACCTGCAGGGGAGCCATACCATGATCATCGATGCCGGGGCCAACGTGGACTGCAAGCCCCTGTATCTCGTGCAGTTCGCTCAGATGGGCAGCGCCTATATGGAGCTGGTGGAAGGCGTACAGGACCCCGCTGTGGGACTGCTGAACAACGGCGAGGAGGCGGAGAAGGGAAACGAGCTCACCAAGGAGACCTATCCGCTGCTGCAGGAGCTGGACGGCATCCGCTTCGCCGGGAACTGCGAAGCCCGGGAGCTGATGAGCGGCGATTTCGACGTGGTGGTCACGGACGGCTTCGCTGGGAACGTGCTCCTCAAGAGCACCGAGGGCACCGCTAAGGCCATCACCTCCATGCTTAAGACGGAGCTCATGGGCTCCCTGCGGGGCACCATCGGCGGCGCCATCGCCAAGCCCGCCTTCGCCGCCCTGAAGAAAAAGATGGATTATACCGAGGTGGGCGGCGCGCCGCTGCTGGGGGTCAACGGAGGCGTCATCAAGGCCCACGGCAGCTCCAACGCCAAGGCGTTCTTCAACGCCATCCGCCAGGCTCAGAAGCTGGTGCGTGGCGGCGTGACCCAAAAGATCGCCGCGGCGGTCCAGGCTTCCAAAGAGCCGCCCACGGAAGAAAAAATTGGTTGACAGATCGCGGCCTGTGTTTTACAATTAGCAAGTAAATTTTCGGAAAACTACGCATTTTATACAGGAGGAGCAAATATGGATTTTGAGAAGGTACGCGCGATCATCGCCAAGCAGTTGGACATCGACCCGGAGACCATCACGCCCTCGAGCAGCTTGATCGACGATCTGCATGCGGACTCTCTGGATATCGTGGAACTGGTCATGGATATGGAACAGGAATTCGATGTGGAGATCCCCGATGAGGTACTGCCCAACATCAAGACCGTAGGCGATGTGGTGGGCTATCTTGCCAAATAATTTGAGCATGCCCTTTCGTTTGAATGGGTCAGCCCGCACCGGCAGGATGCGGGCCTTTTTATAGGAGCGGGCACCATGGTGGATCTGAAGCAGTGTATGGACAGGCTGGGCTATCGTTTTCAAAACGAGGGCCTGCTTCGCCGCGCTTTGACCCACTCCTCCATGGCGGTGGAACAGCATCGCATGGGGGAGGACAACGAACGGCTGGAATATTTGGGGGACGCGGTGCTGGAGCACCTGGTGTCCCGCCATCTCTTCGACGCCCATCCCGAGATGCGGGAGGGGGCGCTGACGCGGCTGCGCTCCTCCCTGGTCTGTGAAAGCGCCCTGTCCGCGGCGGCCCGGAGGCTGGGTCTGAACGAACATATCCTTTTGAGCCGGGGTGAGGAGCAGTGCGGCGGCCGAGACAAGGATTCCATCCTGTCCGACGCTTTCGAAGCGGTGCTGGCCGCCGTGTATCTCGATGGAGGGCTGGACCAAGCCCAGCGGCTGGTCGACGAATACGTCCTATCCGCCGAAACGCTGGAAAACCGCTCCTCCTCCAAGGACAGCAAGACCGCCTTTCAGGAGCTGGTCCATGCCGATCACAAGGGGCGGGCGATCCGCTACGAGCTGGTGAGCGAGTCCGGCCCCGATCATAAGAAGCTGTTCACCATGCGGGTGCTGGTGGACGAGGTGGAATGGGGCACGGGCTCCGGTCCGTCCAAGCAGGCCGCCGGGCAGGCAGCCGCCCAGATGGCCATGGAAAGATATAGGATAGAATGCGACTGACGAAGCTGGAGATGCAGGGGTTCAAATCCTTTGCAAAGAAAACTGAACTGCAATTCGGCAGCGGGATCACGGCCGTCATCGGCCCCAACGGCAGCGGAAAGAGCAACATCTCCGATGCGGTCCGCTGGGTGCTGGGCGAGCAGAGCGCCCGGGCCCTGCGCGGCGCCAAGATGGAGGACGTGATCTTCAACGGCACCCAGAAGCGCCGTCCTTTGGGCATGGCCGAGGTGACGCTGACCTTCGAGAACGCCGATCATGCCCTGCCGGTGGACTACGCCGAGGTGGCCGTCACCCGTCGGGTGTACCGCAACGGAGAGAGCGAATACGCCATCAACGGCAAGACCTGCCGGTTGAAGGACGTGCTGGAGCTGTTCCGGGACACGGGCATCGGCCGGGACGGCTATTCCATCATCTCCCAGGGCAAGGTGGATGAAATTTTATCCAACAAATCCGCCGACCGCCGCTCCGCGCTGGAGGAGGCGGCCGGCGTCATGCGCTATCGCGTGCGCCGCACCGAAGCCGAAAAGAAGCTGGAAAACACCCAGAAGAACATGGAGCGTATCGGCGACATCCTCCATGAGCTGGAGAGCCGGATCGGCCCCTTGCAGGAGCAGCGGGAGAAGGCGATCCAGTATCAGGGCGCCCGGGAGGAGCTGCGTCGGCTGGAGGTGAACCTGTTCCTCCACGAGACGGAGAAAAACCGGACTAAGATCGCGGAGCTGCAGGCCACGTTGGACGACGTTCAGCAGAAACTTTCCGGCGTGGAGTCCGAGGACGGGATGCTGCAGGAGGCCAGCCACGAGCTGGAGGACCGCATCCGTGCCCTGGACGAAAAGCTGGACGAGGGGCAGAAGCGTCTCTTGGAGCTCCTTTCCCAGGTGGAGAGCCTTCAGGGCGAGATGAAGCTGAAGCAGGCCCGACAGGAGACGCTGATAAAGGAGCAGGAACGGCTTTTATCCGAGGCGGAAGGGCAGGAGAAGGAAGCGGCCGAGCGCCAGCAGACCCTGGACAGCCTGGGCAACCTTTCCGACGAGGAGAAGGAAGCGCTGCAGCAGCAGATAGACCAGGCCAGCGGAGCTCTCCAGGACCTTCAGACCGCCTGCGATCAGGCGGAAGCGGCGCTGGAGGAGAAGAAGAACCGGATCATGGAGGCGTTGAACCGCCTGTCCGATAAGAAGAGCAGCCTATCCCGGCTGTCCGCTTTGGAGCAGTCCCTGGCGGAACGGGCGGAGGCCATCCGTGTCGATATCGAGAAGAACGAGGTCCGACTGGCGGAGCTCCAAGAGGAGCAGGCCCAGGCGAAAGAGGAGCAGGAAAAGCTGTCAGCCCTGCGGGAGAACAGCCGACAGCTCCTGAAAGAAGCCCGGGACAATCATGCCAAGCTCCTGACGGACCAGGAAGCGGAGGCGGACGCCCTGCGCCAGAAGGAGCAGGAAAGCGGCGCCATGTCCTCCCGGCTCCACGTGCTGGAGGAGATGGCCCGAAAGCGGGAAGGCTATCAAAACAGCGTGCGGCTCATCATGGACCTGGCCGAGAGGGACGTGGAGCTGCGGCAGAAGATCGTGGGCGTGGTGGCGGAGCTCATCCACGTGCCCGAAAAGTATGAAGTCGCCATCGGTACGGCCCTGGGCGGCGCCCAGCAGAACCTGGTGAGCCGGACCGGCCGGGACGCCAAGTATATCATCGAGACCCTGCGGCGGCGGGAATTCGGCCGCTGCACCATCCTGCCTTTGGACCTGCTTTCGGAGAACGGCGTCCGGGAAAAGGACCGCCACTTCCTGCATGAGAAGGGCGTCGTGGGCCTGGCCTGCGATTTGATCCGCTGGGAGGAGGGCATGGATAAGGCCGTGGAATACCTCCTGGGCCGGACCGTGGTGGTGGAGGACCTGTCCGTGGGCGTGAGCCTGAAGGAGCGCTCCGGCGGCGTCTTCCAGATCGTCACCCTCAAGGGCGACCTCATCACCCCCGGCGGCGCCATGACCGGCGGCAGCAGCCAGCGCAAGAGCTTCGGCATCCTGGGCCGGGAGAGGGAGATCGCGGACCTTAAGAAGAAATACGCCGATTTGGAGAAGGAGCGCAAAGCCGCTGCCGAAAGGCTGTCGGAGAAGAAGCAGCAGACCGTTTTGGCCGCCGTCCAGGTGGATGCGCTGGTGGCGGACCTGCATGACAGGGATATCGATCTCGAGCGGCAGAACGACAAGCTCAGCATCATCCAGCGGGATATGGAATCGGCCCAAGGCGACCGGGAGACTCTGGAGGAGGAGCTGACCGCCACCGGGGACAACATCCGCTCCATCCAGGAACGGAAAGCCTTGCTGGACAGCGAGCAGACCGATCTGGAGGAACAGGGCAACGTCTCCCGCCAGCAGATCGTGGAGGAGAGCAAGGCCCTGTACGCCCTGCGCAAGCGGCGGGACGAGCAGGCGGAAGCCCTGACCGAGCTTCGGCTCCGGCACACCGCCGTTATGAAAGAAGCCTCCGCCCGGGAGGCGGAGCGGGAACGGCTCACCCGGGAGATCGAACGCTGCGGTCAAAGGCGAGCGTCCCTATTGGAGGAAGCTCAACAGGCTCGGCAGGAGGCCGAAGGGGAGGCCCAGGCTCAGCTGGAGCTGCAGGCCCGCATCGAGGAAGCCAAGACCATCCTGTCCGCCGCCCAGCAGGAGCAGCAGAAGGTGGACGACCAGCGGTCCGTCCAAAAGGAGGAGCTGCGGGTCCGCCGGGCCAGGCGGGACGAGCTTTTGGGCAGCACCCGAGAGCTGCTGGACAGCCGAACCCGGACGGAGATGGCCCTGGGCAAGCTCCAGACGTCCTTGGAGCAGCAGCAGGACCGCATCTGGCAGAACTACGGCCTCACCTACGAAAACGCCCTGCAGCTGAAGGAGGATATCCCCATCACCTCCAGCAGCCAGCGGGCGGCCAAGCTTCGGGAGCAGATCCGCTCTCTGGGCACGGTCAATTTGGATTCCATCGAGGAATACGCCCAGGTTTCGGAGCGATTCGAGAACCTGAGCAAGCAATACGACGATCTGACCCACGCGGCCCAGGACCTGTACACCCTCATCGAAAAGCTCACCCGGACCATGGAGAAGGTCTTCGCCGGGGAGTTCGATCGGGTCCAAAAGGAGTTCAAGAACGTGTTCGTGGCCCTGTTCGGCGGCGGCCAGGCGGAGCTTCGGCTCAGCGACCCCAAGGACGTGCTGAACTGCGATATCGACATCATCGCCCAGCCCCCGGGCAAGAAGCTGCAGTTGTTGAGCCTCATGTCCGGCGGCGAGCGGGCGTTGACGGCCATCGCCCTGCTGTTCGCCATGCTGCGGGTCAAGAGCCCGGCTTCGCGGAGTTCGTTCGGGACTATGGGAAGCAGACCCAGTTCATCCTTATCACCCACCGCAAGGGCAGCATGGAGGTATGCAACACCCTGTACGGCGTGGCCATGGAGGAGAAGGGCGTGAGCAGTATCGTATCCGCGAAATTCGAGGAGGCAGTATAAATGGCAGGTTTCTTTTCAAAGCTGAAGGACGGGCTCAAGAAGACTCGGAACAGCTGGTTCGACGCCATCTTCGGCGAGGACCGTATCAGCGACGAGTTCTTCGACGAGCTGGAGGAGAGCATGATCCTGGCGGACATGGGCGTGGAAACGTCCACCAGCCTGGTGGAAGCCCTGCGCAAGCAGATCAAGGAGGAGAAGCTCAAGAACCGGGGCGAGGCCCGGGAGGCGCTGATCGACCTGATCGCCCAGCGGGTGGCCTCCGAGGGACCCTTTCCTCTGGACGAGCAGGCGGGCGTCATCCTGATCGTAGGCGTCAACGGGGTGGGGAAGACCACCTCCATCGGCAAGATCGCCCACGAGTACAAGTCCCGGGGCCGCAAACCCATGCTGGCGGCGGCGGACACCTTCCGGGCGGCGGCGGCGGAGCAGCTGGGCATCTGGGCGGAGCGGGCCGGCGTGCCCATGGTCCGCCACCAGGAGGGCTCTGACCCGGCGGCGGTGGTCTACGACGCCATCGCCTCCTACAAGGCCAAGGGCTGCGACCTGCTGATCGTGGACACCGCGGGACGGCTCCACAACAAGAAGAACCTGATGAACGAGCTTTCCAAGATCCGCAAGGTCATCGACCGGGAGCTCCCCGGCGTGCCCTGTCAGGTGCTGCTGGTGCTGGACGCCACCACGGGTCAAAACGCCCTCGCTCAGGCCTTGGCTTTCCAGGAGGCCAGCGACCTTGACGGGGTGATCCTGACCAAGCTGGACGGTACGGCCAAGGGCGGCGTGGTGGTGAACATCTGCAACACCCTCCACGTGCCCGTGCGCTTCATCGGCGTGGGGGAGGGGATCGACGATCTCAAGCCCTTCGACGGCCAGGAATTCGCCCAGGCGTTGCTGTAAAATGGGCATGACCGGGTACATGGCAGAGATGCGACGGCTGGTGGGCCACAGGACCGTGATCCAGTGCGCCGCCAGCGTCATCGTGGTGGACCAGCAGGGGCGGCTGCTCCTGGGCAGGCGGTCCGACGATCACCTGTGGGGGTATTCCGGCGGCTCCGTGGAAGTGGACGAAGTCGTGGAGGACTGCGCTCGGCGGGAGCTGAAGGAGGAGATGGGTCTCGACGCCCTGGAGCTTACCTTCTTCTGCGTCAACTCCGGCCCCGAAGCCCATCACGTCTATCCCAACGGCGACGAGGTGTCCAACTTCGAGATCGTCTACCTGTGCCGCAAGTATCAGGGCGAGCCGAATAACGCCGACGGGGAGATGACGGAGCTGCGCTTCTTCGCCCCAGTCGAAATCGACCTCGACATGATCTCGAAGCCCATACGGCCGGTCCTGCGCCGATATCTGGAACAATACGCATAAAAAAGAGGAGCGGATCGCTCCTCTTTTCGTATGCTGGATTTATTTAGCCTGGACCGTCAGCTTGCCGCTCCGACAGCCCACGGAGATGCGGGTGACGGCGCCTTGCTGGGCCATGATCAGGTCCACGATCCTGTCCTCCACATCGGTCTCGATGCACCGGCGCAGGTTCCGGGCCCCGTAGGTTTCGGAGTAGGACATCTTGGCGAGCTGCTGGGCCGCGGCCTCGGACCAGGTGAGGCCGATCCCCTTCTCCGCCATGGAGGCCTTCAGCTCCTTCAGCAGGATGTGGGCGATCTTCGTCATGCTTTCCTCGCTCAAATGCTCGAAGCAGATCACGTCGTCCAGCCGGTTCAAAAACTCGGGCCGTAGGAAAGCCTTCAGGGCCTTCATGGCCTTGTCCTTGGCCTGCTCGTTGCTGGATCGGTCGAAGCCCATGGACCCGGCGCCCTTCTCGTCGGACCCGGCGTTGCTGGTCATGATGAGGACGGCGTTAGCGAAGTTCACCTTCCGCCCGTGGGCGTCGGTGATGTGGCCGTCGTCCAGGATCTGCAGGAGGATGTTCATCACGTCCGGGTGGGCCTTCTCGATCTCGTCGAAGAGAATCACGCAGTAGGGACGGCGGCGCACGGTCTCCGTCAGCTGCCCGGCCTCGTCATAGCCCACATACCCCGGGGGGGACCCGATGATCCGGGACACGGCGTGCTTCTCCATGAATTCGCTCATGTCGAGACGCACCAAAGCCTCCGGCCCGTCGAACAGCTCCCGGGAGAGCTGCTTCACCAGCTCCGTCTTGCCCACGCCAGTGGGGCCGGTGAACAGGAAGGAGATGGGGCGGCGAGAGTCAGAGATGCCCGCCCGGCGGCGCCGGATGGCGGAGCAGACGGCGTCCACCGCCTGATCCTGGCCTACGATGCGGGCCTTGAGCCGGTCGGCCAGGTGGATGAGCCGGGAGAACTCCTGCTCCTTGATCTTACCCGCGGGGATCTTGGTCCAGAGCTCGATGATCCGGGCCAGGTTGTCCACGGTGAGCTCCGGAAGCCCTCCATCGATCAGAGCCTTGCGCTTCGCCTCCAGCATGTCCGTGCTCTCCTTCACGGCGGAGAGCCGCTCCTCTGTCTCCGGGGACAGATCCCCCAGCAGGAGCTGGGCTGCTTCCGCCTTGAGCCGGTTCAGCTGTTCGTTGAGGCTTTCCATCTCCCGGCAGACGGGGCTGTTCAAATTCAGGTCCGCGGCCGCCTCATCCAAAAGGTCGATGGCCTTGTCGGGGAGATACCGATCGGTGATGTATCGTTCGGACAGGAGCACGGCCTGCCGGGCCATGGCCTTGGGGATGACCACGGAGTGGTATGCCTCATAGTAGTGAGCGACGCCGGTGGCGATGGCGATGGAATCCTCGATGGAGGGCTCCTCCACGGTCACGGGCTGGAAGCGGCGCTCCAGGGCGGAGTCCTTCTCGATGTGCTTCCTGTACTCCGTGAAGGTGGTAGCGCCGATGACCTGGATGTCGCCCCGACTTAGGGCGGGCTTCAGGATGTTGGCGGCGTTCATGCCGCCCTCCGCATCGCCGGCGCCTACGATGGAGTGGACTTCGTCGATGAACAGGATGATGTTGCCCAGCCCCTTGATCTCGTCCAAAAGGCCCTTCATGCGGCCCTCCATCTGGCCCCGGTACTGGGTCCCAGCCACGAGAGCCGTCATGTCCAGCTGCCAAATCTCCTTGTTGAGGAGCTTGTAGGGGGCATTTCCCCGGGCGATCCGCTGGGCCAGCCCCTCCACGATGGCGGTCTTGCCCACGCCCGGTTCGCCGATGAGGCAGGGATTGTTTTTGAGGCGCCGGTTCAGGATCTGCATGGTCCGCTGCATCTCCGTCTCCCGGCCGATGAGCCCGTCCAGCTGACCGGCCTTGGCTTTAGACGTTAGATCGATGCAAAAGGCGTTCAGGAACTTCTTTTCCGGCTCCTTTCCGTTCTGACGGGGCTGCCGGTTGGGACCATTGGGCCGCGCCTGCTCCTGGGACGGGTTTTCACTCCGCTGCAAGCCGTGGGGGAACAGGTTCCCATAGAGTCGGCGCAGGATGTTCTCCGTGCCGGTCTCGCCGATATTGCTGTTGTCCTGGTCCACGTTCATGAGCTCGCCGCCCAGCAGCTCGTTGGCCTGCTCACAGATGGCGTCCAGGTCCTCCTCCCGCAAACCAAGGTTATTGAGCACGTCGTCGATGGGCTTCATGCCCAGCTCCTTCGCGCATTTGAGACAATAGCCCTCGCTCTTCATCTCCCCGTTTTCCATGCGGGAGACGAAGAGGACAGCTTGATTTTTTTTGCATCGCACACAAAGCGCCGCCATTTGGCACCTCCAAATCGAGTATGTCTTTTCGCTATTCTGCTTCTATCGTCAGCTGATGGACGATGAGGGAGAGCAATACGCCGTTCAAAGCGGTGAGCCGCATGAGCACCTCGGGCATGGCTTCCGGCTTCACCTCCACACGACATACCGTCATATCGTTCCCGGGACGCAGATACCCAAGAGCATAGGTGTCCGTGGTCAAGCCCTTTACCTGCATGAGCTCCTTCATCATGGCTTCCGAGCGGGAGAGGAGGGCGTGGGTGGCTTGGCTGGGCTGACGGGTGATCAGCAGGAGACGGACCATGTTCATGTTCTGCGCCACGGTCTGCCAGCTGGCTTTCAACGCATTGTCCATCTGTTCAAGCTCCAAATCACGGGACCTCCTTTCGATCTATCCTGCCCGGCTTGCAGGATATATAAATGTACGTACTTAGCATACGCTTTCTCATGCCATCATGTCAATTCAAAACCATGGGTTTTCGATATGGTTTTGCAGGTTTTTCACAATGATGAAGGGGGATATGACAAAAATCCCCTCTTTATGCAAAGAGGGGAGAAAGGATCGGACCGTATCAGCCGTTGTTGGAACCGTCGGAGCCAGAGTCGCTGCCGGAACTGGACCCGGAGTCGCTGCCCGAGCTGCTGGAGCCGGAGTCGCTGCCGGAACTGGAGCCACCGGAGCTGGAGCCGGAGTCGCTGCCAGAGCTGGAGGAACCGTAGCTGGAGCCGGAATCGCTACCCGAGCTGGAACCGCCGGAGCCGCTGGACCCGGAGTCGCTGCCGGAGCTGGAACCGCCGGAGTCGCTGCCGGAGCTGGAACCGCCGGAGGTGCTGGACCCGGAGTCGCTGCCGGAACTGGAGGAACCGGAGCTGCTGGACCCGGAGTCGCTACCAGAGCTGGAGGAGCCGGAGCTGCTGGAGCCGGAATCGCTGCCAGAGCTGGAGCTGCCCGAGGAGGAGCCAGAACTGCCAGACCCGCTGCTGGGGGTGGCTTTCGGCGTGGGCTTCGCTTCTTCCATGGTACCGACGGTGACCTTCTTGGGGAACATCTTGTAGGTGGAAATGCCCAGATCATCGGTCTTCACCCGCGTGTCGCCCTTGTAGTAATCCTTATAGGTGCGGACCGTGTACCCCTTGCTGCCCTTGGACGTGACCTTCTCATAGGAAGTCGGCTTGGTGTCGTCGTACTCATATTCCGTCTTGATGGAGGTGCTGCCGGTCTGCTTGGTCCGGATCACGATCCTGTCGTATTCGTCCGTTTCGAAGGGGACGCCATAGATCTCCATGTGAAGATTGTTCCCCTCGGTATAGCCGATGATGATGATGTCGCTGGAGGTATTGTTCCTGAACTTAAAGTCGATCAGGTTTCCAACGGAATTGATGGTGGCGTCTCTGCCCCGGTCCACGTAATGCACGGGCATGCTGTGGTTGCGGCGCTCCACGATCTCCATATCGGCGTACAGGGCCGCGTTGTAGAGGGTGGAGGAAAGCTGGCAGACGCCGCCGCCAGGCTGCTCCACCACCTCGCCCGCCTCGTAGGCGCCGGCGTTCTTCCAGCCGTTGGCACGGGTGCGCTTGCCCAGGGTATCGTTGGCGGAGAATACGTCGCCGGGCTTCAGGATGGTGCCGTTGATCTTTTCCGCGCCGAAGCGGATGTTATATTTACGATTGTTGGTGCTGCCGGAAAAGCTGGTGGTGTAGGCGCCGCGCAGTACGTATTTGCCCTGCAGCATATCCTTGGTGATGGCGGCCTCCAGCTCGTGCAGGGGGATGGAGATCGTTTCCCCGGAGAAGGGATCGGTGTTCTGGATGGTTTCCACCAGTGCGGCTCGGTCGATCCCGTGACCGTTGACCTCATCCGTATAGACGATCTGATTATTTTCCATGCTGATGGTGGCATTCACGGCAGGCTTATCCAACAGACCGGCCAGATAGTCCACGAACCGGGCCACGGAATCCGCGTCGTACTCCGGCGCGGGAGCCACCTCCTGCCCTGCAGCGATCTCGTTCACCTGGGCCATGAAGGTCTCATAGGGAACAGTCCTGTCCCGCAGAAGGGAAAAAGCAGTATCGACGGCTTTTTCCACGTCGAATTTCAGCCGGATACCGATGGGCTGCTCCTCCGCGGCGTCGGGCTGCTCGTCCTCCTCCTGCTCCTCGGCTGCCTCTGCGGCCTTCATCTCAGGATCGATGGCGTCGTCGTCTTCCTCCTCTTCAAGGGGTGTGGCGAGGGCCTGGATGCCTTCTCCGGAAGCGGGGTACACGTTCGTCCCGTCAGAGAGCAGCAGGTTTACCACAAGGGGCTCCTGCTTTAGCTTTTCGTCTACAGCGGCCAGGGCCTGTTCCCGGGACATGCCGCCTACGTTCACCCCGTAGATGGTGGTGCCGGGCAGCATGCTGTTGCGGATGACGATGGCTTCGATCTCCTGCTTTTGCTGCTCGGCGATCAGGTCCACCTCAGGCGTCCCTACGACGATGTTGGTTTCCGGGATCGAAGCGGCGGCTGAGGGTGTGGCCACGACGCTGTTCGGCACGGACTCCATGGTCTGCGCGCCCTTTCCGCTCAATAAAACAGCGCAAAGACCGCCTGCCAAAACCAAAACGCCTGCGCATGCGCCGATAACCCAATACTTTTGTCTTCCGTTTGATCTGCTCATAGAGCCCTCCTTATACCATGCTCCCATTGTATCGGTTTTCCGAGTGATTGCCATACTTTTTCGCCATGCTTTACAACAAAGTTACAAATTTGTGACGTTTGACTATCCAAGCGGATCAGAATATGGTATGCTATTGCCATGAAACGGAAGAGCATACCATCAAAACCTGCTGACACAAGTCCCATGGATGCGGCCCTTTCCTTCCTTACGACCCGCATGCGGACCGTCCGGGAGGTGGAGGACAAGCTGGATGACCTCCAGTATGGAGAGGCGGACGTCCTTGCCACCGTGGAACGGCTCAAGGAGCTGAGCCTGCTCAATGACGAGGCCTACGCCCAAGAGTTCGTCCGGTCTCGCCTGGCGACCAAACCGGTGAGCCGGCAGAAGCTGTATCTGGATCTGAGGGCCCATAAGCTGCCGGAGGAGATCATCCGTTCCGTTTTGGACGAGTTGCCGAGGGAGACGGAAGCGGACAACGCTCGGGAGGTGGCGAAGAAGTATTGGCGGCAGATGGGCGCCCTGGAGGAGCCGGTCCGCCGGGAAAGGGTCTTGCGCCGCCTGACCAGCCGCGGGTTCTCCGCGGAAGCCAGTCTGGCCGCCATTCGGGAGGCGGCGGAGGAAGAGGATTGAGGCGGATACTGTCCGTAAAGGAATATAGGTGTGCCCTGCAGGCTCTCTCCGCTGACGAGCTCCGGCAGGCGGCCGCTGCGTACGCCCAGGCTGCAGAAGAGCTGATGGATCGGCATGGCCTTCACCGGGCTCTGTTCCTGTGTGCAAAGCCCTTCGAACCGCTGGCAAAGCTGGCGGCTGAGTGTCTCGGATCGTCCGGGAAGCAGGCAGCTGTTTTCCTAATCACGAAAGACGAGCTGCCGGATCTGGGGGGTTGGCTGATCTGCGATCTTCTGTTCGAGTCGGCCGGAGACGGATCGCTGCCGGAAAAGCGGCAGGCCTGGATCGAGGCCGTAGCCGGATCGGGCTGCCCCGTACTCAGCGCGGCCATACCGGCGGGGGTAGACCCTGATACGGGCAGGGCCGATGCCCGGGCCGTCCAAGCCAGGATCACCGTATCGCCGGTGGGGTATCTCCCGGGCCTGTTCCTGCACGACGGCCTCGACCACTGCGGCGAGATCCGACCTGTGGGCGGGAAGGTGGAGGACGCGGACGGCCTGCTTCGGTTTGAGGATGAGGATGCTCGGCGCCTCCTGCGGCCGCGAAAACGGACGGCCCACAAGGGGGACTCCGGCAAGGCGCTGCTGTGCGTGGGCTCCCCCCAATACGTGGGGGCCGCCCTGTTGAGCGCCCGGGCCTGTTTGGCGGCGGGATGCGGCATCCTGTTTGTGGCCTGTCCCGACGTGGTGAGGACGGCGCTGGTCCGCCTTCCGGAAGCCATCGGCATCCCCGTGGGTGAGGATTGGGACGGGGCAAGCTGCCCCGTTGCGATCCAAGCCCTGGCGGGCAAGCAGGCCGTGGGCCTCGGCTGCGGCGTGGGCAGCGGGGACATCTCGCCCCTCATCGAGGCGGTGCTGCGCTCGAAGCTGCCCGCTGTGCTGGACGCGGATGGGCTGAACTGCCTTTCCAGACACCCGGAGCTTCTCCCACTGCTGCATGAGCGGGTCGTCCTGACCCCCCACCCGGGGGAGATGAGCCGATTGACGGGCCTATCCGCGAAGGAAGTGCTGGACGACCCCGTGACCCTCGCCCGGCGCTATGCGGGCACATGGGGATGCACGGTGCTGCTGAAGGGGGCCGCCACGGTGGTTTCCGACGGCAAGCGCACCTGCATCGTGGCGGAAGGGAACGCCGGCCTGGGCAAGGGCGGCAGCGGGGACGTGCTGACCGGGATCATCACGGGCCTTTTGAGCCAGGGCGTGGAGCCATACCACGGAGCGTGCCTGGGCAGCTATCTATTGGGGACTTCGGCGGGCAAGGCTTTCGACCTGTTGCGGGAACGGATGCTTCGAGCCACGAACGTGATCGAAGCTTTGGAAGATATGGATCAATGAAGGAGGTAATATCATGCTTCGTTTAGGCGTAGATGTTGGCGGGACTTTTATCAA
>CACXNN010000077.1 GCA_902768995.1 uncultured Eubacteriales bacterium
TAGGACTGAATGAGCACGTTGGAAAAGTCGATCACCGTGTTCTGCACCGCCGTGGGCAGGCCGAACAGCACGATCTCCCGGAGCCGCCGCCAGTGGAACCCGATCTTGCGGAACGAGATGCGGATGTCCCCGGACTGGCGCAGCAGGCGGCCCATGACCAGCAGCGCGGCGATCCCCTGGGACACGATGGTGGCGATGGCTGCCCCGTCCACGCCCATGTGAAAGACGCCGATCAGGGTGATGTCCAGCACCACGTTGATGACGGAGCTGGTGATGAGGTAATAGAGGGGATGGGTGGAGTCGCCGCTGGCCTGCAGGATGCCCACGAAGATGTTGTACATGACCAGGCCCGTGCAGCCGGCGAAATAGATCTTCAGATACAGGGCCGCGTCGGTGAACACGTCCTCCGGCGTGCCCATGGCCCGCAGGATCACCGGCGAGAACAGCACCCCCAGCGCCGTAAAGAGCACGCTGAAGAACAGCCCCATGGCCACGGCCGTGTGGACGGTCTGGGAGGTCTTCTCCGAATCCTCCGCGCCGATATACCGGGCGATCACGATGCCCGCGCCCATGGAGAAGCCGGTGAAGGTGCCCACGGCCAAATAGACGATGGAGCCCGTGCTGGTCACGGCGGCCAGGGCGTTGCGCCCCACCAGGTTCCCCACGATCAGCGCGTCGGCGGTGTTGTACAGCTGCTGTCGGTAGTCTGCATGTCGCCGCTCTCTCGGGATGGATTTGCTGACAAGAGTATATCACCTCCCCGGGAAAAATCAATGCCGCGGCGGGTATATTCTGCCCCATACAGCACGCCCCGCAGGGAGACCTGCGGGGCGGCGTTTTGCGTTCAGCTGGTTATTCCTCTCGGCCTAAAAACTCGGCGACGCTGATGATTCTTGGATCGGTGATCGAGGATTCGAGAAAATCCTTATCCCCCGTCAGAAACAAATCTGCGTGGGCATCCAAGGCAGAACGCAAAATGGGACGATCTTTAGGATCGCGCACCTTGTCTTCTGCAATCACCGCTGTCTCCGGCGTCGGCACGACCTTGATAAACGAAAGCGCATTGTATAGGAAAGCTTCCAGCTCCGTCACCCGATCAGGAAACTTCTCCCGGAATTTTCGATGCAATTCGTCCACGATATAATCGCAAACCAAAGGTTCATAGGGGGGCAGCATAGCCTTGAAGAAGGCCTGGGCTGCTCTGCCCCCGGGAAACAACGCCGCAGAGATAACGACGTTCGTATCCACCATGATCTTCATTCTGCATTTTCCTCACGGCGGGACTGGGTGATCCACTGGGCCACATCCTCCTCGGTCAACATGCCGATCTGTTTTGCCTTGCCCTTCATCTGTTCTTGGAACCGCATCATGGCGTAGACAGCGGAGTTAACCACACGTACGCTGGCTCCATCTACAATGAAGGTCACCCGGTCTCCTGTTTCTATCCCCAGCGCGGCCCGAACGTTCTTCGGAATGGTCACCTGTCCTTTGGACATAACCCTTGCGTCATTGGTAAAAATCGCTTCCGCCATATAGAACACCTCCTAAAAGTTGGAAAGTAGGGATTTCCTACTCATAGTATATGCGGTTTATCCGAAATAATCAAGCAAAAAAAGAAAACTCGCTGTGGCAACATAAGGTATGATCACGCTTTTTCGCGTAGAATTCATCCCCTATAATAGGGACCTATCTTTCGCGTAGAAATCATCTTCTGTAAAAGGTATCGCGCAGAAATCATCCTCTTTTGTGGAGATTTCGCTCAACGGCGAAGTCTTACATAATTTTGGGAGAAAAAAGAAATGAAGATCTGTAAAAACTGCGGAACCGAGAACCAGGAGAACAACGCCTTTTGCCCAGCCTGCGGCGGACAGGAATTCGTGCACCGGTGCGCCGGCTGCGGCGCGGAATTCGAGGGGAACTTCTGCCCCAACTGCGGCGCGCGGGCGGAAACAGAGCGGCCAAACCGCCAGTCGCTGCCACCAGAACAGCCAAAGAAGAAGGTCACCTTCGGCCGGGTGCTGCTGTGGATATTCTTCCTGCCCATCATGGGGATCATCGCCATCTGGCGCTCCCCGCGGCTGAAGACGCCCTGGAAGATCGCCCTGACCGGCCTTATCGTCCTGGCCCTCGCCCTCTACTACCGACCCAAGAGCAGCAAGACCGCGTCCGCCACCGTCCAGCCTACCCAGCAGCCCGCCGTCACGGCTACGGAACGGGCGGCTCAGCCGAAGGTGACGGAGGTCCCCGCCACCAAAAAGCCCACGGCCACGCCTAAGCCCACCGCCAAGCCTACGCCCAAGCCCACGGAGGACCCCACGCCCAAGGAGTACCGCAACGCCCTGGCCAAGGCGCAGATGTATGTCAACCTAATGCACATGTCCAAAGCTCGCCTTTACACCCAGCTCACCAGTCCCTACGGGGAACGGTTCTCGGAGGAGGCGGCCCAGTACGCTCTGGAGCATGTGAAAGCCGATTGGAAGGAGAACGCATTGAAGACGGCGGAGACCTACAGCAACACCATGCACATGTCCAAGGCCCGGATCTACGATCAGCTCACCAGCGAATATGGGGAGAAGTTCACGGCGGATGAAGCCCAGTACGCCATCGACACCATCCAGGCCGACTGGAACGCCAATGCCCTGGCCACCGCCCGCAACTATCGGGACAACCTGCATATGTCCCCTGCCGCCATCCAGAACCAGCTGACCTCCTCCTACGGCGAGAAGTTCACCCAGGAGGAAGCACAGTACGCTATAGACCACCTGGACGATTGAGAAAGGAGCTTAACATGCCGGAATTCATCGAATTCGTCAAGGCCTGCGGGACGGTCATCCTCCCGCTGGTCGCCATTATCCTGTCTATTGCCGCAATATGCGTATCTCTTGTTTCGATGTTCTTTTCGATTCGATGTGAGTTGAAACGGATGAGAAAACAAATAAAGAGGACAGCGAAATCGCCGTGATTTGTCCCACAAAAGGGAAAAAAGTATTGCAATATATCCCATAATGGGATATATTGCAAATTGACGTTTGGCAACCCAAGAGCACCATCTGCCGCCTGATAATATAATCGCGAAGCCTGTAATTTATGAGTTAAACCCATGGGTTATGGGGGGAAGCTTAAAAGCTTCTCATCATCGCAGAAAGGAGGTGGCAACATGAGCATTTCCATCGTTATCGATTGGAAGTTTGCTGGCGCTCTTGGCCTTACTGGGGTGTTGGTCTATCTTGTTTCCAAGATTGATCCCGCCGAAGCTAAGGAAGCATTCAACCACGCGGTTGATGCTTGTAAAGAGATCGCGGTTGCTTCCAAGGCATATCGTTGATCCATGCCCCACGTCAGGGGCACGTATTACGTGCCCTTTCTTATAACCATATTTGGAGGAAAAGAAATGAACGATTGTTGTTTTTATGAAAAGATCATGTTTGATAATTATCTTCCAAAGTTGAAACTGCTACGTGATCAGTGGCAATATGAACAAAATCAAGAAGATTTTTCCCTTTATTCTGCAATCGGAGATGAATGTCCACATTATTTATTCTTGGTTAATGAAAGCCGAAGAATAATATCCGATATGTTTAAGGAGATCGTTTATTGCTTAATGAAAGAATACTGCCATTCTTTTGAACTTATTCCTATCAAATGGGAATCCTGCAAGTTTTATGTGCACCCAGAAAACAATGCTAAAGCACTCCCGTATCCAATCGGTGTTTCAGGAAACAATTTGGCTTTCATAGTAAATGAAAATAAATCAAGGAAGCTTTTTGTTTTTAAGGATTTTGGGATAAATGAAAGGATTCCTAATCAGCTTATTTCACTTGTCCAGCAAAAGTATAATTTCAACGATTACGCTTATATTTCGTTTGTTGAAGATGATGCCTATAAAGAGCAAATCAATCATAATGATGATTTGACAGATCCAAGCCGTGGGACAAAAGTGTATTCATTAAAACACTTTTTCCTCCGTATGTTTAGTGCAGAAGAATATAAGTGTTTTAGTACCACTTTAGCTGAATTTTCGAAACGAGCCCGAGAATACTATGCGGTCAAAGTTGTAAGAAACTTAAGTTCAAGTTCATTAGTTGCATATAAGGAAACTGTACGAAATAAAATATGTTCATTCAATTATCATTCCAAAATTGACTTGGATGAATCACTATTATCAAAGATTGATCAACAATTCCTCCATATGAAGTATTACACATCTATCTTGAGTGATAATGATTTCGCAATCAGTTTTCTGACGGCCGAGTGGATGTTTACTTCGCTTCTAGAGGCTAAACATATCGACTTAACGACAATAGCATTAGGCTATCTCAAAGCTTCGGAGCAGCTATTGTATTCTATCGCTTGCTTATATACCTATGAAAAAGAAAAGGCACGAGACCATAAAACTAGAACAATAATGTTCAAGAAGCAACCAACTGATTTGACTGATAGTTTCAT
Organism: uncultured Eubacteriales bacterium; assembly: GCA_902768995.1. GTDB lineage: Bacteria > Bacillota > Clostridia > Christensenellales > CAG-138 > RUG472. Next base: position 4,447 of record CACXNN010000077.1, read on the forward strand.
GAGCAATGAAAGAGAAGCAATTACAATTGGCGATCTAAAATCTTTTTTCAGTTATTATAAGAATAGAGATTTAATTAGATCAGAACTCCTAACAAATGATAATGTCTTTAATCAAGTGATAATTGCACTTACTAACATTAAAGAGCTTAGAAATGGTTATTTACATAAAGACAATCTCTACAATTACAAAATTGTTGAAGAAATTAGAGATTCGTTTTATTGCCTTATTTATCTTATGATGGGGGCATATCAGATAGATGAAGATGCAAAAAAATCACTCGGAATTAAGGAAGAAGAAACAAAGGATACAGAAAAGCTTTGCAGTTATATACATAATAGAGTTGGTGCTTCACAAGAAGGGATAGTCCCAGTCTTTTATATCAATGGGGCAACAGATGACGAAGCTGCACTCCTTGCAACTCCTGACATCAGATTAACTAAAATCAATGATGAGATTCCGATACATACAGGCATTTACCTAAAACATATAGGAAAGAAGGAAGGCTTTGATACATATTATCCTATAGATTCATTGCCAAACATGGTGACCGAGGGACGATTGATATTACATTTAGATAATATGAAACACTTGTTGCTAAAGCTCACCGGACCAGAAAAAACCATTTTCAAAGATGGGAAGTTTCTCTGCGCTGAATAATGATGTGTAGTTAATGCACATTGCAAAAAGATGAAAAGAAGATTACGAATATTGATAATAATAGCGCACCGGGCAAACCCGGTGCGCCAACTTTTTTGTAAAATTCTCCTTGACAAACCTTCTCTCAGCCCGGGGCGTTCGACGCGGTGAGCGACGGGCAGATCGATCTCGGGCCCAACGAGACCGCCACTACGGGTGCCTGTACTACTACAACCCGGCCACCACCACCAACAAGTGGATGCTAAGTAAGCCCGTGGCGCTGCGGATCGGGCGGCACGTGTTCTGCTATTGAGGTAAGCGTATGAGAAAAGGATGGAGAAGACTGATTTGGGCGGTCCTGGGGCTGGGGCTCGTCGTGGCGTTGGTGAAGCTGGGGGAGAGCCGGGAGGCCCTGGAGGCCCGGCAGGCGGCGGAGCGGACCCGGATCGAAAACCTGTACCATCGGATCGACGACGATCTCAACGACGTGGACGTGTCCCTGTCGAAGCTCGGCGCGGCGGCCAGCCCCCGGCAGACGGTGCTGCTCCTGGGGGACGTGTGGCGGGCGACGGGCAGCGCCGGGGCGGCCATGGCCCTGCTGCCCCTCTCCCACGCGGACAGCTGCGACATGAGCCAGTTCGTCACCCGCTGCGGGGACTACGCTCACGCCCTCATGGGCCGGGTGCTCCAGGGCCGGGCCCTGACGAATGAGGATCGGCGGCAGCTCCAGGACATGCGGACCGCCTGCGCTCAGATCCGGCAGGTGGCGGGGGAGGCCATCGAGAGCGGCGACTACGTGGCAGCGGACGCCGTGGATGGCGGCTGCTACGACCAGACCCAGAGCGAGGCGGCCATCAGCGAATACCCCTCGCTGATCTACGACGGCCCCTTCTCCGAGAGCGGGGAGAACCAGGCGCCCAAGGCGGACCCGGGGGAGCGGATCACGGCCCAGCAGGCCCGGGCCGCGGCCCAACGGCTGTTCCCCGGGGAGGTGGGGGAGCCGGTGTACGTGGCCGGGGCCCTGCCGGTGTACGAGTTCACCGTGGACACGGCGGACCGGGGCCAGGTGTCCCTGTCCCTGACGGAGCGGGGCGGCCAGCTCCTCTCCTTCATGGCGTCGCCCACGGGGGACAAGAACGATCCCCCCAGCGATGAGGAGAGCGAACGGCTGAAGGAAAGCGCCCTGTCCTTCCTGCGGGAGCTGGGGGTGGAGGACCCGGCGGCGGCCTACGCCCAGTACTATCAGGGGGTGGCGGTGCTGAACTTCGCCCCCCGGCAGGAGGGGGTGATCCTCTACAGCGACCTCGTGAAGGTATACCTGGACCGGGACACCGGGGAGGTCATGGGCCTGGACGCGCGGAACTACCGGCTGAACCATCGGGCCCGGGACCTGCCTCGGCCCCAGATCACGGAAAAGCAGGCCGCCGAGTACGTGTCGGACAGCCTGCAGATAGAGCATACGGACCTGGCGCTGATCCCCCTGACCCAGCAGAGCGAGGTCCTGTGCTACGAGTTCAAAGCCACGAACGACGGGACCTTTTACATCGTCTATATCAACGCCCTCACCGGGGAGGAGGAGCAGATCTTCGAGGTGATCAACTCGGAGGAAGGGGACCTGGTGGTGTAGGTCCGGGGGCGAAAGACCTTCGCGCAGCGACGTTCTCAAAAAAGTATGGTAAAAATGCAAAAAACACTTTACAACTTTAAAGTGATAAAGTATACTACAGCCATTACCAACCAAGGAGATACCTAAAATGAAAAAGTACGTTGCGATCATCCTCACAGCCCTCCTCCTCGTGTCTGCGCTGGCGGGCTGCTCTGCTAAGAAGGAAACCACGGATTCGGAAAAGATCAAGGCCGCCGGCAAGCTGGTGGTGGGCATCACGGACTTCGCGCCCATGGACTATCTGGGGGATAACGGGGAGTGGATCGGCTTCGACGCCGATTTGGCCCGAGCCTTCGCGGAAAGCCTGGGGGTGAAGGCGGAGTTCACCGTCATCGACTGGGACAACAAGACGCTGGAGCTGAACGCCGGCAACATCGACTGCATCTGGAACGGCATGACCCTCACCGACGGCGTGAAGGCGGCCATGGAGACCAGCAAGCCCTACTGCGGCAACGCCCAGGTGGTGGTGGCCCCCAAGGATAAGGCGGCGGGCCTGGACTACGGCGCGTTGACCTTCGCCGTGGAGGCGGGCTCGGCAGCGGAGGAGCTGGCCCAGGAGAAGGGCTGGAAGGTGGCCTCCATGCAGTCCCAGGGCGACGCCCTGCTGGAGGTGGCCTCCGGCGCCAGCGACGCCTGCATCATTGACCAGCTCATGGCCGGCGCCATGATCGGGGAGGGCACCAGCTATCCCGATTTGGTGCTGGTGGAGGGCCTCAACGCGGAGGAGTACGGCGTTGGCTTCCGCAAGGGCAGCGATCTGGCGGCCAAGCTGGACGCCTTCCTGGACGGCAAGTACAAGGACGGCACCCTGGCCCAGGTCGCTCAAAAGTACGGCATCGACGTGAAGCTCATCGCCCGGTAAGCGCCTATGCTGCGGGAAGTCCTCCTCGCCCTGCTGGGCGGCTTCGGCCAGTCGCTGCAGTTGTTCTGCTACACCCTGCTGGGCGCGCTGCCTTTGGGCCTCGTGATCGCCTTCGGGTCCATGACCCGTTGGCGGCCCCTGCAGAAAGCCGTGCGGGGCCTGGTGTGGGTCGTCCGGGGCACGCCGCTGATGCTCCAGCTCATCGTCATCTACTACGGCCCCGGCCTGCTGATTCGGGACGGGAACCTGTGGGGAGGCGGCGGCGTGGGCCGCATGGCGGCGGCGGCCACGGCCTTTATCATCAACTACGCCTGCTACTTCTCCGAGATCTATCGGGGCGGCATCGAGAGCGTCCCCCGGGGACAGCGGGAGGCGGGCCGGGTCCTGGGCATGACCCGCAGCCAGATCTTTTTCCGGGTCCAGCTCAAGCAGGTCTATAAGCGGATACTGCCCCCCATGGGGAACGAGATCATCACCCTGGTGAAGGACACTTGCCTGGCCCGCATCATCGCCATCTACGAGCTGACCTACGCCGGCCAGGCCTTTATCAAATCCCACGGACTCATCTGGCCGCTGCTGCTCACGGGCGTGTTCTATCTGCTGTTTTCCGGGCTCCTCTCCTGGCTTTTGGGGCGGGAGGAGAAGCGGCTCGGCTATTTTGAGTGAGGGGGACCTATGGCATATCTGGAAATCGTAGGCCTGGGCAAGCGGTTTGGCGGCGCGGACGTGCTGCACGACGTGGATCTATCCCTGGAACAGGGGCAGATCCTTTCCCTGATCGGCCCTTCCGGCGAGGGAAAAACTACATTTTTGCGTTGTTTGAACTTCCTTGAAACCCCGGACCGTGGTATAATACGGCTGAACGGGGAGACGCTCTTCGACGCCGACCGACCCAAGGGCCGGCAGGCCCATCGGCAGGCATTCGGGCTGGTGTTCCAGGCGTTCCATCTGTTCCCGCAGTATACCGTGCTGGAAAACGTTACCCTGGCCCCCACCCTGGCGAAGAAGGGGAGCAAGGCGGCGCTGCAGCAGAAGGCCATGGACCTGATCGCAAAGGTCGGGCTGACGGACAAGGCGAACGCTTACCCCAACACCCTTTCCGGCGGCCAGCAGCAGCGGGCGGCCATCGCCCGGGCGCTCGCCATGGAGCCGGACGTGCTTTGCTTCGACGAACCCACCAGCGCCCTGGACCCCCTGCTCACCAAGGAGGTGCTCAACGTGATCCGGCTCCTCAAGGACGAAGGGCGGACCATGATCGTGGTGACCCACGAGATGGCCTTTGCCCGAGAGGCGTCCGATCGGGTAGCCTTCCTCTACGGGGGGACCGTGGCGGAGCTGGGCACGCCCCAGGAGGTGTTCGGCGCGCCCAGGACGGAGGCGCTCCGGCGGTTTTTGCGGCAGTAGACCCCGAAAATCTTCTGTTGGGAGGGAAATCATGGAACGACGAGGAAGCAGAGAACTGATCCCGGAGCTCTTTGACACCATTCTGAAGCTGCGCACCCGGGAGGACTGCGCCGCCTTCTTTGCGGATCTGTGTACCGAAAAGGAGGTGGAGAACATGGCCGAACGCCTGGCGGCTGCCCGGATGCTGCTGGAAGGGAAGACCTATCTGCAGGTCATCGAAGCTGTGGACATCTCCTCAGCCACCCTGTCCCGGGTCTCCCGCTGCGTCCGAAACGGTACGGGCTACACCCGCATGCTGGCATCGGAACTTGAGGAGGAATAAAAAAGGGCCCCTTTCCCGCAGGAAGGGGGTGGAATACTATTGCCAAGGGGGGCCTGTGCAACAGGCCCTTTTGTTGCGCCGGCGTCAATACCGGTTGTGGACCTTCTCCGCGAAGCAGAGCACGTCCCGGACCTCCAGGACCCTGCCGTCGTCCAATACGGCCTTGCCGGACAGGCGGCCGAAGACCTGATGCTGGTCGGAGACGAGGACCTTGAAGTCGATCTTGGCCGCCCGATCGAGGATCGGCACGAAGTCCATCTCGAACCGGCCGTGGTCGGAGGAGAAGCGCCAGGGCTTCAGGTAGCTATCCTCGGGGATGTGGAAGGTCACGTCGTCCAGCTTGTGGACCTTCCCGTCGTAGAAGATCACGTTCTCCGTGGCGGCGCTGGTGTCGCCGAAGCCGTAGCCGATGTTGAAGCCGAAGGCCACGCCGTCCAGGTCCGCGTTGCCGCTGCCCCAGAACCAGGTGTTGTCGTAGGTCCAGACGCCCCGGCCCCAGTCCAAGGTGCCGAAGTCCGTCTTTGGGTCGAAGGCATAGCGGACGCCGTCATACTCCATCCAGCCGGAGGCCCGCATGCAGTTGATCTTCTGGTTGTAGTAGAAGTGCCCGTCCTTGGGCCAGGGGGTGGCGATGACCATGGACTCCATGTCCGGCTGCTGAAGGACGATGTCGCAGTCGAAGGGCTTGTCCTTCCAGAATCGCTCGAAGTGGCAGGTGATGCGCCGCTGGCCGCCGCCCGCCGAGAAGCGCAGCTGCAGGCGCTTGTCCTCGTAGACGGTGTCGCCCCGGGCGGAGTCGTTGGGCAGGTTCAGCTTGCCCAGGGGGAAGGTGTTGAGCACGGTCTCCGTGTGCTCCCAGGGGGCGTCGCCCAGGCCCAGCAGGGACACGGACTGCAGGCCGATATACCCGTCGTCGGAGATGGTGAAGGCCCCGGCGAACCCCCGGCCCATGACCAGGTAGTAGTCCCACTCCTTGATGCGCCAGCGGGGCGCCTTCACCTGGGCCCGGTCGTATTGCTGCACCAGGTGCCGGGACCAGCCGGGCTCCCGCAAATTCCCCCGCTCGTCCAGCAGCGGGTGAGATGCCGTCACTTCATGGTTGCGCATAGCTGTGCCTCCTGCCTATATGTCTACCCTTAGTGTACGAAAAAACCGCCCCGATTTCAACCTGAAATTAAACAGGAGTATGGCTCCTCTCCACGAAAAACCATACTCCATATGAGCTTTTCTTTTTCCGCCGCTTTTTCTTTTCACTGAAAAGAAAAAGCGGCAAAAGAAGAGGTCTCACCGTTTATTCGACTGCCGCCAGATGTTCTGCTTCTCCGCGGCGGCGATGAGCTCCTCCCGGTAGGCCGGGTGGGCGAGGTCCACCAGCATGGCCGCCCGCTCCCAGGTAGTCCGGCCCACCAGGTTCCGGACGCCGTACTCCGTGACCACGTAGTAGGCTTCGCTCCGGGGGGTGGTGACGATGTCGCCGCCGAAGTGGGGCACGATCCGGGAGTGCATCTGCCCCTTCTTGTCCGTGAAGGTGGAGGTGAGGCAGATGAAGGCCTTGCCGCCCTTCGACTTCGCCGCCCCGGTCATGAAATCCAGCTGCCCGCCGGTGCCGGAGATGTGCCGGGTGCCGGAGCTCTCCGAGGACACCTGGCCGTACAGGTCCACGCTGATGCAGTTGTTGATGGCCACCATGTTGTCGATGGCGCCGATACTCGTAGAGCTTCCTGGTGCCGAAGGCCATGCCGAACATGCCCTTGTTCCGGTGCATGTTGTTCCGGGCGTTGGTCAGCTTCCCGGCGGCGTACAGGTCGTAGTAGGCGTCGGAGCAGAGCTCGGTGTGCATGGAGAGGTCCTTCAAATCGGAGTTGGCGATCATATTGCCCACGGAGTTGGGCATGGACCCGATGCCCAGCTGCAAACAGGCCCCGTCCTGGATATAGGGCACGATGCTGGCCGCGATCTTCCTGTCCAGCTCGCTGGGCTCGGCGATGGGCAGCTCGAAGAGGGGCTCGTGCTCCCCCTCCACCACGTAGTCCACCTGGGAGATGTGGACCACCTCGTCAAAGCCGCCGCAGAGCCAGGGCAGGTGCTCGTTCACCTCCACGATGACGATGTCCGCCTTGTCGATGATGCCCTTGCTGACGCCGGTGGAGCAGCTCAAATTGAAGTAGCCGTGCTTGTCCATGGGCGTGACGCTGACCATGGCCACGTTGACGGTGAGGAAGTGGGTGTAGTAGGGGACCACGTTGCGGAAGACCATGGGAATGAAGTTGCACAGGCCCCGATCGCAGAGGCTCCGCTCGTAGCCGGAGCAATGCCAGGAGTTGTAGATGAAGTGCTCCCGAGTGGGGTCCCCCTCCACGGTCTCCAGCTTGTTGAAGATCAGGTTCCCCCGGATCTTCACGTCGAACAGCTCGTCCCGCCGCTTGCTCAAAGCTCGGTCCAGCAGGATGGGGAAGCCCAGCTGGGAGGTGTAGTCGATCCAGTCGCCGCTCTTGACACACTGTACGGCCTGCTCCGGGGTCCGGAGCTTGCTTCTATACTCGCTGTAAAAATCCATGCAGGACTCTCCTTCTTCTCCGTTGATAAAATCAGTATAGCATCTCATAAAGCCCTTGACAATTCCCAGGACCTGGTATATTATTGTGCATATCGAATATACACAATATGCACAAGGAGGAAAACCATGCATCTGTTGGAAGTGCGGGACCTGGAGAAGCGGTATCCGACCTTTACGTTGGATAAGGTCAGCTTTTCCCTGGAGCCCGGATACATCATGGGCTTCATCGGCCGGAACGGGGCCGGGAAGACCACCACCATGAAGGCCATGTTGAACCTGATCCACCGGGACGGGGGAGAGGTATTCGTGAACGGCCGGTCCTTCTTCGAGAACGAGCGGGCCTGCAAGGGCGAGATCGGCTTCGTCATGGGCGAGTTCGACTGCTACAAGAACGCCACGCTGAAGGCCATCACCGACGTGACCCGCCGCTTCTATCCCACGTGGGACCAGGCGGCCTACGAGGACTATCTGCGCCGCTTCGCCCTGGTGGAGAGCAAGAAGGTGAAGGAGCTGTCCGCGGGCATGCGGGTGAAGTACGCGCTGGCCCTGGCCCTCAGCCACGACGCCAGGCTACTCATATTGGACGAACCCACCAGCGGCTTGGACCCGGTGTCCCGGGACGACCTTTTGGACGTGTTCCGGTCCGTCATCGAGGACGGCAGCCGCAGCATCCTCTTCTCCACCCACATCATCTCGGATCTCGAAAAGTGCGCGGACTACATCACCTACATCAAGGGCGGCAGGGTCCTCGCTTCCACGGACGTGCTCACCTTCCGGGAGAGCTACCGGCTGGTGTCCGGGGACCGGGAGCACCTGGAGGTGCGCCGGCCCAAGCTCATCGGGTGCAAGGAGCACGCCTTCGGGTTCACGGGCCTCATCCGGGCGGAGGACGAGGCGGCCTTTCGGAGCTGCAAGATCGCCCCGGCGGATCTCGAATCCATCATGATCTACACCGAACAGGAGGATAGCCATGAAACAGCTGTTTTATAAGGAACTGAAGCTCTGCCTGCCGGTGCAGGTGCCCCTGTTCTTCCTCTTCGCGGCCATGCTGCTGATCCCCGCCTACCCCTACCTGGTGGCCTGCTTCTTCACCTGCAACAGCATCTTCTATCTGTTCAACCAGAGCGCAGGGAACAACGACCTGCTGTTCACCGCCCTGCTGCCCGTGTCCAAGGCCCAGGTGGTGAAAGCCCGGGTCCGGTTCACGGTGATGATCGAGATGATCATGTTCCTGCTGCTGGTCCCCATGATCTTCGTGAACCATCGGCTGAACCCCCAGGGGAACCCGGCGGGCACCGACGGGAGCCTGACCTTCCTGGCCGCGGTGCTGGTGCTGTTCACCGTCTTCAACGCCGTGTTCATCCCCGCCTTCTACCGGGACGAAACCAAGTCCGGCAAAAACTTCCTTATCAGCACCATCGCGGTGTTCGTGTGGATCATCCTGTGGGAGGGGTTCATGATCACCGCCGCGGCAGCTAAGGACGCCCTGCCCTTCTTTAGCTGGGCGGCGGAGAATTTGGACGCCTTCCCGGCCACCGCCCAGGCCTGGCGGACCCAGCTTATCGCCCTGGCCGTGGGCGCCCTGATCTACGGTTTGGGGACCTACCTCGTGAGCCGGAAGGCCGTGGGCATCTTCGAGCGGGTGGACCTTTGATGGACCTGGTCCTCAGCGGCAGCTCGCCGCTCCCCATCTACCGGCAGCTCTTCGACCAGCTCTGCGCCCAGATCCTGGACGGGCGCTTGAAGAGCGGTGACGCCCTGCCCCCCATCCGCACGGTGGCCAGGGAGCTCAGTATCAGCGTCATCCCCGTGAAGCGGGCCTGGGAGGAGCTGGAATCGGCGGGCTTCATCGAGAGCTTCGTGGGCCGGGGGTGCTTCATCGCGCCCATGAGCGCCGACAAGCTCCAGCGCCTCAAGCGGGAGATGGCCGCCGACAAGCTCTCCGACGCCGCGGCCTGCTGCCAGGGCCTGGGCCTGACCCTACAGGAGGCGGAGGCCCTGCTCCGGGAGGCCTGGGAGCCGAAGGCGTGATATCGTACGCTGCACACATCACTCCATCTTGACGCCCCAATCAAAACGTGATACCCTATCTATAGCGCCCCTGACCACTTGGGATCAGGGGCATTTTTTCAGGAGGCAGGCATGGCGGCCAAGACGCGGGACCTGACGGAGGGCGGCATCAAAAGGGTGCTG
>CACXNN010000078.1 GCA_902768995.1 uncultured Eubacteriales bacterium
CCCACGCGGATATCGCCGAAGTCCCCGTCCTACCCGAGGAGCGGGCGTTTCGCCTCTCTCTATCGGAAAACGATTGACAAAAAGTACAAATATTTGTACAATCATTTCGTGCTGAAAGCACACAAAAAGCAAGGAGGATTTTCGTTTTATGACAGGCGTAGCACTTATCATCGCCTTCGTCGTGGCCATCGTGGCCATGATCCTGCTGATCTCCAAGCTGAAGGTCCATCCCTTCCTGGCGATCATGGGCATCTCTCTCGTGTTGGCCATCCTGGCCGGTATCCCTCTCACCAAGATCCCCAGCGTCATCGGCGCGGGCTTCTCGGGCACCTTCTCCTCCATCGGTATCGTCATCATCCTGGGCGCCTTCATCGGCGCGGTGCTGGAAAAGACCGGCGCTGCCCTGAAGCTGGCCGACATGGTCATCTCCCTGGTGGGCGAGAAGAACCCGGAGCTGGCCATGGAGCTCATGGGCTGGGTGGTCTCCATCCCCGTGTTCTGTGACTCCGGCTTCGTCATCCTAAACCCCATCCGCAAGGCTCTGGTGAAGCGCACCGGCAAGTCCAGCGTGGCCATGACCGTGTGCCTGTCCTGCGGTCTGTACATCGCCCACGTGTTCATTCCCCCCACGCCGGGCCCCATCGCCGCCGCCCAGACCCTGGGCGTGGGCGAGTCCCTGCTGCTGGTCATCGGCATGGGCATCCTGTGCTCCATCCTGCCCCTGATCGCCGGTCTCATCTATGCGAAGATCGTGGGCAAGAAGATCAAGAGCGCCGACGAAGTCTCCGACAACGGCGAAGTGGTCAAGACCTACGAGGAGCTGAAGGCTGAGTTCGGCAAGCTCCCCGGCGGCTTCAACGCCATCGCGCCCCTCATCATCCCCATCCTGCTGATGGCCCTCTCCTCCATCGTGGCCATGGCCAAGTGGGAAGGCGCTATCGCCGATCTGTTCACCTTCCTGGGCACCCCCATCATGGCCCTTGCCGTGGGCGCCATCCTGGCCATCGTCCAGCTGTTCACAGCGGGCAAGAAGGCTGACTTCTACAACATCACCAACGAGACTTTGAAGACCGTGGGCCCCATCCTCTTCGTCACCGCCGCCGGCGGCGTCCTGGGCAAGGTCATCTCCTCCTCCGACATGGTGAACTTCATCACCGAGCATGCCAACGTCCTGCAGACCATGGGCATCTTCTTCCCGTTCCTGCTGGCCGCCATCCTCAAGTCCGCCCAGGGTTCCTCCACGGTGGCCATCACCACCACGGCGGGCATCGTGGCGCCCCTCCTGGGGATTTTGGGCTTCACCACTCCGGTGGAGGTCTCCCTGGTGGTCATGGCCATCGGCGCCGGCGCCATGACCGTGTCCCACGCCAACGACTCCTACTTCTGGGTGGTCACCAACTTCGGCGACATGACTCCGGAGCAGGGCTACAAGACCCAGACCCTCATGACGCTGATCATCGGCCTCGCGTCCATGGTGGAGATCTTCGTCCTCAACCTGATCTTCTAAGACACGAACAAAGCGCGCTATGCTCCCGCACGGCGCGCTTCTTTTGTATAGGAGGGTATTATGGATAAAACCTTACGCGCACATGCGGACCTGATCGTACAGCAAGCCATCGCCGCCGTGCAGCCGGACGCCGCCGTCCAGCGGGCTCTGAAGCAGATGACCTTCCCCGGCCGGGTACTGCTGGTGGCGGCGGGCAAGGCCGCCTGGCAGATGGCCAAGGCCGCGTCCGACGTGATGGGCAGCCGCATCGAGAAGGGCGTGGTGGTGACCAAGTACGACCACGTCATGGGCCCCATCGCCAACTTCGACTGCTTCGAGGCGGGCCATCCCGTCCCCGACGAGAACTCCTTCAAGGGCACCCAGGCCGCCCTGGACCTGGTCAGCGACCTGGACGAAAAGGACACGGTGCTCTTCCTCCTGTCCGGCGGCGGCAGCGCCTTGTTCGAGAAGCCCCTGGTGGAACCGGCTGAATTGCAGGATATTACAGGTCAGCTTTTGGCCTGCGGAGCGGACATCACCGAAATCAACACCATCCGCAAGCGCCTCTCCCAGGTGAAGGGCGGCCGGTTCGCCCAGCTGTGCTGGCCGGCCCGGGTGGAGGCCGTGATCCTGTCCGATATCTTGGGCGACCCCCTGGATATGATCGCCTCCGGCCCCGCCTGTCCCGATTCCTCCACGGCGGAGGACGCTCAGCGGATCGCCAAGAAGTACGACCTGAAGATGAGCGACGCCGCCCGGAACCTGCTGGCTGTTGAGACCCCCAAGTCCCTGACCAACGTGCGCTCCCAGATCAACGGCAGCGTCCGCGAGCTGTGCGCTGCGGCGGCCAAGACCTGCGAAGCCCTGGGCTATACGCCCATCCTGCTGACGGACCAGCTCTGCTGCCAGGCTCGGGAGGCGGGGAGCTTCATGGCGTCCATCCTGAAGACCCACCAGAACGACGGCCTGTCCCTGGCCTTCATCGCCGGCGGCGAGACCGTGGTGAAGCTCATCGGCAAGGGCCTGGGCGGCCGGAACCAGGAGCTGGCCCTCTCCGCGGGGGCTGGCATCGCCGGCATGCCCGGTGCGGCGGTCTTCTCCGTGGGCAGCGACGGCACCGACGGCCCCACCGACGCGGCGGGCGGCTATGCGGACGGCGACACCTGCGCAGAGCTCCTCACCCAGGGCGTGGTCATCGACGACGTGCTGCAGAACAACGACGCCTACCATGCCCTCCAGAAGGTGGGCGGCCTCATCATGACCGGCCCCACGGGCACCAACGTGAACGACGTGGCCGTGGCCCTGCTGCGGCGGTAAAACCATTCCTGCGCATACAAAGAAGGCAGCGGATCTCCGCTGCCTTTTCTTTTACAATGATTTGCTTACAGCTTCGCCGCCTTCAGCTGCTTCTCCCATTCCTTTACGATGCGGCGGTCAGCGAAGTAGTCGATGCGCATGGCCTTTTCCACCCGGGCCAAGGTGGCGTTGGTGATCGCCTGGGCCTTGGCCGTGCCCGCCTGCAGGATGTCGTAGACCGCGTCCAGATCCGCTTCCCACTTGGCTCGCTCCGCCCGGATGGGGGAGAGGGTCTCCTCTAGGACCTGGATCAGGAACTTCTTGCAGGTCCCGTCCCCGAGACCGCCCCGCTGATAGTGCTCCTTCATCTCATCGAGGTTGGCGTACTGGGGCAGGAACTCCCTAAAGTGATCGTCCGTGGAGAATGCGTCGAGATACGTGAACACCACGTTCCCCTCGATGTGGCCCGGGTCCTCGATCCGAAGGTGCTGGGGGTCCGTGAACATCTTCCCGTTGACCTGCTTCTTCACGGTCTTGGAATCGTCGGAGAGGTAGATGCAGTTGCCCAATGACTTGCTCATCTTGGCCTTGCCGTCCACGCCGGGGAGCCGCCGCTGGGTCTCGTTCTCCGGGATCATGGCCTTGGGCATGACCAGGGTCTCGCCATAGGTCCGGTTGAACTTCTCCACGATCTCCCTTGTCTGCTCGATCATGGGCAGCTGATCCTCGCCCACGGGCACCACCGTGGCGTCGAAGGCGGTGATGTCCGCCGCCTGGGACACGGGGTAGCAGAAGAATCCGGCGGGAAGCCCCTCGTCGGCGAAGCCCCGCATCTGCATCTCCGCCTTTACGGTGGGGTTCCGGGACAGCCGGGCCGTGGTCACCAGGTTCATATAGTAAAAGGTCAGGGCGTGGAGGGCCGGCAGGTGGGACTGGATGCAGATGGTGGACTTCTCCGGGTCCAGGCCGGAGGACAGGTAATCGAGAGCCACGTTCACGATGTTGTCCCGGATCTTGGCGGGGTTGTCCGCGTTGTCCGTCAGGGCCTGATCGTCGGCGATGAGGATATTGATGGCGTCGAACTGGCCGGAGTTCTGCAGCTCCACCCGCCGCTTGAGGGAGCCCACGTAGTGACCGAGATGGAGCCGCCCCGTGGGCCGGTCGCCGGTGAGGATGATTTTTTTCTGTTCCTTGTTTTCCATAGGTTTAGCCTTCCTTTTTCGTTTCAGTCTCGTGTATATCGTTTGCCGGGTGGAAGAAGCGGTACACCGCCTCCGCCGCCGGTCGACTCATGCCCTTCACTTTGGCCAGCTCCTCCACGGAAGCGCCTGCGATGGCGTCCCGGGTGATGAAGGCGTCGAACAGGGCGCGCTTGCGGGTGTCCCCGATGCCCTCGATGCCGTCCAGCACCGACAACAGGGCGTTGCGCTGGTGCAGGGACCGGTGGTAGGAGATGGCGAACCGGTGGGCTTCGTCCCGGATCCGCTGCAGCAGGTGGAGCATGGGGCTACTCCGCGGCAGCACGATGGGCTCGTCGCTGTCCGGGGTGTAGATCAGCTCCTGGCTTTCGGCCAGGGCGATCACGTTCAGGTAGGGGAGCCCTGCCTCGTTCAGCACCTTCTCCGCCACGGCAAGCTGGGTCTTGCCGCCGTCGATGATGATGAGGTCCGGCCAGGGTGGGCCCTTCTTGAACCGCCGGGTCAGCACCTCCTCCATGGCGATGAGGTCGTCGCCCCCCGCTTCGGCCCGGATGCGGAACCGCCGATAGGCGTCCTTGTCCGGCTTCCCGTCGGTGAACACCACCATGGAGGACACCGTGTCCGTGCCCATGATATGGGAGTTGTCGAAGCACTCCATGCGGGTGGGGAATTCGTCGAGGCCCAGCAGTCCAGCAAGCTGCACCGCGGCCCCCTCGTCTCGATCCCAGGCCTTCTCCCGCAAGGCCTTCTCCTTCTCTAAAAGCTCCCGGCCGTTCTTCTCGGCCAGCTCCGTCAGCTTCTTCTTATCCCCCCGCTGGGGCACGGCTAGCTTCACCTTTCTCCCGGCCCGTTCGGACAGCATCTCCCCGATGGCGTCAGCGTTGGGCACGGGGCAGGAGAGCAGCACCTCCTTGGGGGGCAGGATTCCGTCCCGATCGTAAAACTGGGTGAGGAAGGCGGAGAGGATGTCCGCCGGATCGTCCTCGCTGACGGCGGTCAGGGAGAAGTGCTCCGTCCCCACGATCTTCCCCTGCCGCAGGAACAGGGCGAACACCATGGCCTGATCCTCCAGCTTCGCCGGGGCGAACACGTCCGCCTCGGTCTCCTTGGGGAAGATGGCCACCTGCTTCTCGTTCAGCCCCTCGATGGACCGTATCTGGTCCCGGAGCCGGGCGGCCCGCTCGAACTCCAAGTTTTCGGCCGCTTCCGCCATCTGGCCTTTCAGTTCCGAGAGCACCTTCTCCGTGCGCCCCTCCAGGAAGGCGACGACCTCCTTCACGTATCCGTGATAGGTCTCCCGGCTCACCTGGCCGGAGCAGGGGGCGCAGCACTTGCCGATGTGGTACATGAGGCAGGGGCGCTCCCTTCGGGCGATGGCCCGGGCCATGTCCTTCCGGCAGGGGCGGATGGGGAAGTGGGCCCGGATGATGGCCACCTGCTCCCGCAGGACGATGGCCGACAGGTAGGGCCCGAGATAGGTGGCCCCGTCCTGGCGTATGCGGCGCACCACCTCCACCCGGGGAAAGTCCTGCTTGAGGTCGATCCGCACGTAGGGGAAGTGCTTGTCGTCCTTCAAGAGGATGTTATACTTGGGCATGAACTCCTTGATGAGGTTGCTCTCCAAAGAGAGGGCCTCCATCTCGTTGGTCACGCCGATGGTCTCGAAGTCCGCGATATGGCTGACCATGGCCCGGACCTTGGGCGCGTGGTCCTTCCCCGCCTGGAAGTACTGGCTGACCCGGTTCTTCAGGCTCACGGCCTTGCCCACGTAGATCACCGTCCCCGTATCGTCCAGCATCTTGTAGACGCCGGGGGTGTCAGGCAAAAGCTTTAGTTTGTCGGCGATGACCTGGTTCATAGGACCCGGTGCCGCTGGTCGAGCACATGGGCGTCCAGCAGCATCTCGTAGAGGGTGGGGGCGGGCATGCCGATGATGTTGAAATAGTAGGCTGGCCGGCCCCTGGACCCCGTAGGAGCCCGCCTTGTCCAGGGGGTCCCCGGTGCCCACGTACCAGTCGATCTCCTCGTCGCTCATGGGCCGGAAGGTCACGTCCGTCCGGGCGGAGCGAATGTCTACATGGCCCGGGGTCAGCACGCAGATGCCGGTGTACACAATATGGCTCCGGCCCTGCAAGAGGTGCAGATACTCCTTGGCCCGTTCCGGGGTGTGGGGCTTGCCCAGCACCCGGCCGTCCAGGTCCACCACCGTGTCTGCACCGATGACGCAGTCCTCCGGATGAAGGGCGAACACTGCCCGGGCCTTCTGCTCCGCCAGGGCCTTCACCAGCTCCTCCGGCGAGGCGCCCACCGGCGGGATCTCCTGCACGTGGCTTTCGATCACCTCGAAGGGGATCTCCATGAGCTGCAATATCTCCCGCCGCCGGGGGGATTGGGAGGCCAGGATGATCTTCATAGGGCCTCCATAAGCAGCCCCACGGGGCAGTGGTCGCTGCCGTACACGTCGCTGAGGATCAGGCTGTCGGTGACCTTCCCCATGAGCCGTTCGCTGACCAGGAAGTAGTCGATGCGCCAGCCCGCGTTGTTCTCCCGGGCGTGGAAGCGGTAGCTCCACCAGGAGTACCGATCCCGGGCGTCGGGGTACAGGCGGCGGAAGGTGTCGACGAAGCCGTTTTGAAGGAGCACGGTCATCTTGGCCCGTTCCTCATCGGTGAACCCGGCGTTCATCCGGTTGGTCTTGGGGTTCTTGATGTCGATCTCCTCGTGAGCCACGTTCAGATCCCCGCAGACGATCACGGGCTTCTTTTCGTCCAGCCCTTTGAGATACGCCAAAAAGGCGTCCTCCCAGGTCATGCGGTAGCCGAGCCGCCGGAGCCCGTCCTGAGAGTTGGGGGTATACACGGTCACGAAGTAGAAGCCCGGGTACTCCAACGTGATCACCCGGCCCTCGTGGTCGTGCTCCTCCACGCCCATGCCGAAGGTCACCGCGAGGGGCGGCTCCTTCACGAAGACGGCGGTGCCGGAATAGCCCTTCTTCTCCGCGCTGTTGAACCACATCGAATAACCGGGCAGGTCGAAATTTACCTGCTCGGGCTGCATCTTGGTCTCCTGTAGGGCCAGGATGTCCGGCTGTTCCGCCTGGACGAACTCCAAAAACCCCTTGCCGAGACAGGCCCTGAGGCCGTTTACGTTCCATGAGATCAGTTTCATGGCCCATTATACCATCTGCCCCCTTGGTTGACAAGAACGGACAAAAGCAATAAGATACAAAAAACGGAGGGAGCTATGGAGGAAAAGCTGCTGGCGGCGCTGCGGGCCCGGGCCTATCGGGGCGCATGCCGCATAGAGGATAGAAAGGCTTTGGCCGCGGAGCTGGGCATCAGCGTGGGGAAGCTGAGCGCGCTCCTTTACGCCCTGTGCGGGGAGGGTCGTATCCTGCAGGATCACGATATTATCCTGCTGCTGTCCGAATGAATGACGGCAATCTCTTGATATTTCTGTGATGATGTGCTAAAATATCATATCTTATGTATCGTGGAGGTTCATGGGGAATGAGCATCACGCAAAAGGAGCGCAAGTTTTCTTCGGCTACGGGTCTGTGCGATATCGTCTATCGGCAGTGGATCCCCGAAGAGATCCGTGGCGCGGTGGTGCTGGTCCACGGCATGTCGGAGCATATCGCCCGGTATGACATCTTCGCCAAGTTCCTGGCGGAGAACGGCTTCCTGGTATCGGGCATGGACCTGCCCTCCCACGGCAAGAGCTGGAAGGAGGGCCTGCCTCGCGGGTTCTTCGGCACCGAGGATGGCTGGGGCAAGGTCCTGCTGGACATCCGTGCCCTCTGCGCCATCGTGCGTCGGGAGAATCCCCAGGTGTCCGTCACCCTGTTCGGACACTCCATGGGCTCGCTCCTCTCCGCCGACTATGTTTCTCGCTACACCAACGATTTCGACGCCGTAGTGCTCTGCGGCACCTCCGGCCCCAATCCGGCGGCCGTGGTGGGAAAATTCCTGGCCAACCGGGAGATCAAGGCCGGGCGGGGCATGGAGCCCAGCCCCAAGCTGGACAAGCTCTGCTTCGGCAGCTTTGCCAAGCGGGTGCCCCACGCCAAGAGCAATTTCGACTGGCTGAATCGGGACGAAGAGGGCGTCA